>JAGGYX010000054.1 GCA_021162305.1 Thermoplasmata archaeon
TGGAAATTTATGATCACGTCTTGCTTTTCCATCTATCAAAATTTTCCTTGCTGCTATAATTTTCTTTGCTTCTCTCGCACTATCAGCAAGCTTAAGATAATCTCTAACAACAACTGCAAGAGGCAAGCTTCTATCAACTGGATGCGGACCAGGCGAAGGATGAATCGCCCATTTTTTTGTTTTTCTCTCGATTCTCCAGGTCTCTGGAGCACTGAATCTCTTTAAATGTGCCATCTTTCCCCAAATCAACTTGTTATTAAAATATTTTACTATGGCTAAAAATTTGACTTCAAAAATTGTTATGCAAAAATTTTGCACAACATTAAAAAAATTTATTAAAAACGACGGTTTGATAATTGATATACATTGTCAATATAACGAGCTGGGCGGAATGATAAAGGAACCCTACCCAGCAGGGTTAAAAGGAGGGGAAAGGAAGAAAATATTGGTTATTGGAATAATACTGCTATTTATAGCTGGTAGTATATCAATAAGCAATGAAGCAGGAGAAGAAAGAATAAAAAATGAGGATGATGAAGGAAAAATAATATATCAACAAATGGAAACAGGAATAAAGGCTGATTATGCTACAGATAGGGCTAATGTAAGTATCGATTCTACCACTTTTTCTACCATCATCGACGGACAGGTTTTTCATATTTACGAGGGCTTGCCATGGCGTTTATATATAACGGCATACTGGGATCCACCACAGGGTGAGCCTATCTGTATATGGGTAGATCCCGCTACTTTGCCCGAAGGTGCTCGCATTATTCCAGAAGACTGTACTTGTGGCATTGATAGTGTCACCATTACTTTGGAGTGGACACCTGCTATTGGTCAAGCTGGCACCTATGTAATTCGTTTCTACGTTGGCTACGAGTGTTACGTGCCTATTTCATTTTTCAATATAACTGTGATCGTGGATCCGTACATTCCCATACCTACTGAATCTTTTGTGATCTGTGCTGAAGAAGAATTCATTCTCAATGTCACTGCATACTGGGAGCCGCCGCAACCCGAGAAGCTTATATGCCTTTGGATTTATGAACCCAGTCTGCCAGAAGGTGCAACTTTTGATGAGTGCCATTGCGATTATGGTTCTGTTACCAGTACTTTTCGATGGACTCCTAGTAGTGATCAGGTAGGCGAGTATATTGTCACTTTTCTTGCTGGTGAATACTGCGGCTACTATACTTTTCCATTTTCAATAGAAATTATAGTTGAAATATGTGAGGACAATATTCCGCCTACAACAACAAAAATCATTGAAGGGCCACAATATGGAGATTATGTCACATCTGAAACCATGTTTACTTTGGTGGCTGAAGATGAAGGAGGAAGCGGTGTAAATCGTACTTTCTACAGGATATGGTATTGTGGCAATTGGACCGATTGGATGAACTATACAGGAAGTTTTACATTGCAAGGAGAAGGACCACATTACATAGAATTTTACTCAGTAGATAAAGCAGGCAACATTGAGGAAGTGCATAATAATACTCATATTGTTGATGATACACCGCCGAGGACAGAGCCCAATAAAAATCCAAAAGAAAATTGGCGGGTTCCTAATAAATGGGCTTTAATCTGTGCTGGAACTGATAAGGATGAAACACTAATAGACAAAAATAAAAACAAACATAAAGTTAGAGGAGACTGGTTCCTTGCAGATGCATTATTTGCATACTACACACTAAGAGATAAATTCCATTATAAGGAAGATCACATTATACTTCTGCTTCCCATAGATCATCATAAGAATAAACCAGTATATAGAGATGACAAGAAAACTAATCTTCTCTATGGACCCGATGGGAAAAAGAATACTAAGGATGATCCTCCTAACAATATCCCTGCTCCTTCCAGACATAATCTGATGAAAGCTTTTATGGTTCTTTCTAAAAAGGTGAAGAAGGAAGATGAGGTGCTAATATATCTTGTAAATCATGGTTCAATTGATGGTGTAACAGAGGATAAGAAATGCGACCAAACTAAAAAACATTATACCTATTTCTGCTCTGGAAATTCATGGGTGAGAGAAGATGTATTTGCTGAGTGGATACAAACTCTTAGAATGAAATGTAAGAAAGTAGTTGTAATATGTGGTTTCTGTTACAGCAGCTGTTTCCTTGACCTAGTTAAATCGGATCCTAAAGATGTAGAAAGTGGAATAACTATAACTAAGCCTGGGATGGGGGAATTAATCCTTATATCATCTGCAGGAAGAAACTGTAAAAACCATTCCTGCAATTGTTCTACAGCTTGGGGTTATCCATGTAAGGAGGTACCAAAACCACCTTTCAAAGAACCATCATATGCAGGCGGTGATTTCGATCACCGCTTCTGGAATCTTTTAAAGGATAAGGAATCCTATAAAGCTGCTTTTGATGATACTATAAAAACTAAACCCCCTGGAGAAAAAAAAGCCTTAAAAGATTTACAAGATCCTAGGATGAAAATGATAGGTGTAAAATCACCAGAGAAAAACTCTCCTTCCCAACCCGAATCCACCAAACCAGGAGGATCCATCTCCTTCTCTCCAGTTGATGAAGGAGGAACAACATACGTCAATGTTGAACTCACTTATAACCCAGATAATGGCACAATTGGATGGATTAGTGGCGAAGAAATGGGCAATCCAGTTGGTGTTAAAGCTACATACTATCGTATATGGCATAATGGAGAATGGACACCATGGCAGGAGTTTACCGAAAATATAACATTTGAAGAGGAAGGAAAATATTATGTTGAATGGTATAGCGAGGATTATCTTGGTAACAAAGAAGATGTGATAAACCATACAATCTATGTTGATGTCTCTCCTCCAGATATTACTCCAAATCCATCTTATCCACCTGATGGTGGAGAAACAGACAATGTTCCTACATTTAACTGGAGTGCTAGTGAAGATCCATCTGATGTTTCCTACACCCTTCAGATTGCTACTGATGAATCGTTCGTGAACATTGTTTTTGAGGAGGATAATGTCTCCCGTCCAACATATACGCTAACAAGCGAGGAAGAACTGGACAGAGGAACGTATTATTGGCATGTTAGAGCCACAGATGGTCTTGGTCACACTGGAAATTGGTCCGTGGCCAGAAGCTTTACTGTTGTAAAAGAAAATAGCCCACCAGATAAGCCAACTAGACCAACTGGTCGAATTTGGGGAGAAGTAGGCACTGAATGCAATATCTCTACCACCATCTCCGATGCAGATGGGGACGAGATGCTAGTCTGGTTTAACTGGGGAGATGGAACCCATGATTTGGCTTTCGGATATTATAAGTCTGGAGATACAGTCACCATGTCTCACAGCTGGGAAGAGAAAGGAGTGTACAGTGT
Source organism: Thermoplasmata archaeon (assembly GCA_021162305.1). Lineage (GTDB taxonomy): Archaea > Thermoplasmatota > E2 > UBA202 > JdFR-43 > JAGGXW01. Next base: position 3,349 of record JAGGYX010000054.1, read on the forward strand.
TAGAGTTAAAGCAGCAGACATGCACGGCTATGAAAGCGAATGGAGTGATCCATTGCCGATTGTTGTGCCATATTCATTCAACGTAAGCATTGAATACCCACGAAATGGCTTATATGTATTTGGAAAGAAATTGCTTCCTTTGAAACACACAATAATCATTGGTCCGTTAAAAATTGGAGCAAGTGGCAATGGATTGGATAAAGCCGAATTTTACATTGACGGAAAATTGAAATATGTTGCATATGAAGCACCATTCACATGGATATGGAATGAGTTTGCATTTGGCAGACATGAAATAAAAGTGATTGTCTACGATTATGCTGGAAACATTGCCATAGATGAGCAAAAAATATGGATACTCAATATATAACAACCCTCTTCCTGCCTTTATTTTTTATATTTTATCTCATCATCTTTTCATCAGATTCTGACCCTTTCATCACTTTTCAGCAATTTTAATACAGCATTAATATATAAAACATGCTTTTATAACCAATGACAAAATATTGTCCAGTTTGCGGTTCAAGCAATGTTGAATGGTTGCTTCCTCAAACATGGAGCGTATGGTATTGTAAGGATTGTGGTTATATTGGAAGCTTGATTGTAGAAGATGGTGAACTTGCTGAGAAAATAAGAAAAGAATGGGAGAAAAAGCATTTACAAAGAGAGTAAAAAGCCTGCAATCAAAGCAAGTATTATCCCAATCCAGTTTGCAACTGTGATTTTTTCCTTTAGAAATACTGCACTTAATACAACCGTTATGAGAGGATATAAAGCTGTAAAAGGAACAATAAGACTAGCTTTTTCTTTTTCAAGCACAATATACCATATTATCGAGCCAGTTATTCCAAAAGCTGTTGCAATCATGACATAAAAAGCTCCTTTATGTATCCTCAAGGTAGTTTGAGGAAGTAAAAAGGTTATGACAAGTATGCTTATCACAATGGCGATGCTATTATTCCATATCAGCGCTTCCTTTATTCCTATTTGCTCCACACCTGCTTTAAATAAAAATGCCCATACGCCCCATAGAATAATTACCACTATACTTAAAATAAGAAACCTCATTTCATTGCTTCCTTTTCCAGCAGCTTTCTTCTCTCCTTCGCTGTTCTTCCAGTTGCTTCATACAAAAATTGATTCCATTTCTTGATTGCTTCAAAATCATCTTTTACCTCAGCTGGTGGGGTTATATCAACAATAAGATGGTTTCCTTCTTTCTTCATATATATCTTTCCTATTGGATCCACCATAAATTCAATTCCTTCGTTTATGTTTCCCTCAATGTCAAAATATTTTTTGAGGAGCATATTCACATCTGCTTTGTGCCCTCTTTTTATTGAATATTTTCGCATGGAATAAAACCAAAACGTTATTAAAAATTTTTTAATAGCATGACATGAAGATTGTCATATCATTGGGTGGCTCATTGCTCTATCCATTGAATGAAGAATATATCAGGCTGGTGGCAAATTTTATCAAAACATGTAAGGAGGAGCTTTACATTGTTACAGGGGGAGGGAAAATTGCGAGGGAATATATAAAAATGGCAAGAAAATTTGGAGCAGGCGAGCAATATCTTGATAAAATTGGCATAGCGGTGACAAGAATAAATGCAATGCTCCTCGCCTCATTTTTCAAAAAAAGGATTCCATGCACAATAGGGGCAGCATCAAAAATGGTGCCGCCCGTCATCATGGGTGGAACAACGCCCGGTCATTCAACGGATGCTGTGGCGGCGATGCTTGCGAGAAAAGTAAAAGCAGATTTGCTCATAATAGCTACCGATGTTGATGGTATATATGACAAGGATCCAAAAAAATATAGGGATGCAAGGTTATATAAAAAAATTCATGTTAACGAGTTGCTTCGCCTCGCTGGCGGTGGCTGGCGGAAGGCTGGCGAGAATGTTATTGTGGACGCCATCGCGTGTCGTGTGATAAAAAGGGCGAGGATAAAAAGCATTGTTTTGAATGGCAGCAATTTAAAGCAATTGGAAAATGCTATATATGGCAAGCAATTTATAGGAACTGAGATAATAATATGACGGCAATTCCGCCCCATAACCATTGCATCATATGCGGAAAGGCAATTCCTGTAGGTGAGAAATTTTGCTCTGAAAAATGCAAGCAGGAATATGAAAGAATGGTGAAGCGAAGGAAGTTTTACGTTTATTTAATGTATCTCGCCCTGGCTTTGCTCCTTATCATGCTTTTCCTGAGCTATCGATAATCATAAAATTTGAGCCATATACTTTGATGCCCTACTTATTTTCTCAATTGCTCTCTTTTCTATTCTTTCCATTCTTTCTTGAGTGATTTCTTCAATTTTAATATAATTCATCTCATGTGCTTCCCTCAGCATTTTCTCTGCCACCTCATTTCTTACAATCATAACTGTTTTGTCTTCAACAAATCCTGTAGAAATATCTGATGCGATGCCTGTATAATCTGGGCATAGAAGACATCCAACTTGCAAATATTTACTCAGCTCATCAAATGGTACTTCCACCTCTCTTTCTCCTATAAACTTTATCTCTCTTTGGCTAATTTTCACCTCTTTAATCTCCGATGCCTTCATTCCATATTTTTCTTTTATATAACTCAGTATACTTTCTTGAGCAAATGTTCCAAAGCAGAATAGACTTATCAGAAATTTTATTCTATTGCTAAAATCTGTTTCAAGTAAAGGAAATGTCTTCATCTGCCTCAGGAAATTAACCTGACATGGTAAGCCAACAATTGCCATTTTATTCAGGTTTTCTTTTTCCACCGTCTCTTTCAGCTTTAATGTAAATGGTAAAACCTGCCATCTGCTTCCAGCAGTGCTTATTATTTCCTCCTTTGTCCTTGCAACAACAATTTCTCCTTCAAGTCCTTTTGCCTTTTTGGCAGCTATTACTCCATCTATGGCTCCGTGGTCTATTAAATAGCATAGAAATGCAGTTATGGCTCCTCCCGATGCAGCTTTTTCAATTTGTATTTTATTACCTGCCTCGACATTATATGCTGCAACATACTCTCCCAAAGGTTTTTCCAAATACCAGCTTGGCATCATTTTAAATACCTCCTTATAAGCAATTGCGACGCTCTCGGACATCTAACATAACATGTTCCGCATCTTATACATTTCTCAACGATCAAATCTGGCTTACCCCCAACCATATGCATTGCTCCAGTAGGACATGATAAAATGCAGGCGCCACAACTTATGCAAATATTTTGCAGAATGATATCATCAATTAAATCAAAACCACTCAATTTTTTAACTTTTGTCGTGGCTTTAAAAATCTGCATATAATTTGATTGTTTTCCTGTGATAAAAGCATTGATGAATGGATTTATCATGCGAGGTGAAGGAGGGCATCCAGGAATGGCGTAATCAACGTCTATAATGGCATTAATGGGTTGGAATGTCATATGATGTGGCTTGGGCTGCTGCCCGCCTCTGCAATATCTTGTTATCCCTCCAACAGATGCACATGAACCAAATGCTATAAGCACGGATGCTTTTTCTCTTAACTCCTTCAGCAATTCTATCTTTTCAGGCTCATTAAGGCAAATCGGTCCGCTAACCATCACAATATCATTTTTCTCTATTTCAAAATCTCCCACCAGCCTGCTTTTAAAATCACATGTTTCCATCGTAGCCATAGCACGGAGCAGGGCGACGGAGCAGCCCTCACATCCCCCCATATCAACATGAAAAACGCTCAGCTTCATTTTCTCACCTCCGTGCAATGTGTTGTGCAGGGTATGCACGGGTCATACAATCTTATTCCAAACTCGTTTCCTGTTTTTTCCATAATCGGTATATTAAACATGGTTGGCACAATGATGCTATATGATTCAATTCTCCCTTCATCATTCAGCTTCGCTCTGTGAATTAAAAGACCGCGTGGTGCTTCATATACACCTATTCCTTCTCCTTTCCCCACCATAAATCCTTCTGTTTTGAAAGGTTGATTTATTTCAATTTGATCGAATATTTCTTCTATCCTGTCCAATGCCATCTCAATTTCCTCAAGCCGTGCAACCTGCAATCCAATTATTCCATTATATGAGAAATTTTTGTAAATTTTCAATCTTGCCCTGGGTCCAACCTCAACGGGTTGTCCGTTATATAATGCAACTCTCGATGATGATTTCTTTGCAATATCTTCTTCGTGTATTTCATCATATGAAACAACTTTTATAGCATCCAGTTTAATTGCATATCTATCTCCATAAAAAGGATGGGAAGAAAGATATTTTGAATTAACTTCAATATCTTTTGCATTTAAAGCAAGCTTACTCCATTTATTTTCATCTTCTTCAAGCTTTTTTAAATCCCTATATATTTCCCTGATTTTATTCAATTCTTCTTTATTCCTTCCAAGTATTTTTTCATCTATTTCTCTTGCCATTCCTCCAATGACTATTTTATTTGGATGGGTTGGTGCTCCCGCAAGTTCAGTAAGCATTTTATTCACTCTCTCAAGCATGCTTATGGTAAGATGCAAAGCTTCCCTTTTATATTCCTCTTCCAATATATCTGGAAGAATCATCACATTATGCAATAAATGACTCTGGATTCTGTTCAGCAATCCAACGGCTTCTCTTGCAATCAATCCATTTCTTGGAGGATAAATCCCAAAAACATGTTCAAAAGCTTCGCAGGCTGCAATGGCGTGTGCTGCATGACAAATCCCACATATCCTCATTACCGCTTGCACCACAAACAATGGGGGTTTGCCCTCAACCATTTTCTCAAATCCTCTTATAGGAGCTGTAGCAATGAAAAATGATTTGCCATTGAGGGAAACAAGCTCCGCCTCGCCTCCAATTCTTGCAATATTTTTTTCATTCATTTTATTGGATAATGCCATGCACTTTTTAATCTTTCTTATAACATTTTTTTCATCCATTCTGGAAGGGCAAAGGAAGCGAGATGCATATCTGGATTATAGTGAAGTGTTTCTACATTCCTTTCCTCCCATCTTTTTTTTATTTGCTCTTCATTCAATTCATAGTCGCCAGATATCATGAAGCTCCATAAACCAGAAGGATAGCTCGGCATGTATGAAATATAAAATCTCCTGTTTTTTAAGAAAGAAGAATTTTTGGCTATAGCTTTAAAATAATCTGGCTGAAAGAATGGAGACTGACTTTGCGTGACCATTATATCAGAAATTTTCGACGCCTTTTCATAGAATTGTCTGCTCGCAATATGGCTGCTGAAAATATTGGGGTCTGTGCCATCCACAATTACAACATCAAAATGCTCCTCGCATTCTCTAACAAATTTTATTCCATCTTCATATAAAATTCTGACACGCTTGTCATTTAAAGCTCCACCGTCTATTTTAATGATTTCCTTGCATTTTTCAACAACTTCTCTATCAATTTCCACAATGGTAATGCTGCTCGGCTCATATTTCAAGGCCTCGCGGGCTGCCCCGCCGTCGCCTCCCCCTATTATAAGCACTTTCTCAGGAGAGGGATGCATCATCATTGGCACATGAACAAGCATTTCATGATACATCATTTCATCTTTTTCTGTAAATTGGATTTTCCCATCCAAAACAAGCATTTTTCCCAACGGCGTTGAATAAATCTCTATTTTTTGAAATGTTCCGCCTTCATACAATTTTTTATTCACTCTAACCATAAAGGCTGTGTCATCATGCCTTTCAACAAACCAGTCCATAAAGGAAATAATTTTTTTATTTAAATATGAAAGCATCCAGCTTCGTTTGTCCTCTCAATTTCGGCTTCTTTTTCCTTTTTGCCTCGATTCTCTGAATCATTTCTTTAAGTCTCTTTATATTCTTCATCATTTTTGCCTCCTTTCTCTTGCTGCTCCAGTAATATGCTTCATCTCTCGAACCCTTCATAATGAGTATTATTACCTCTCCAGGCACGCCTGCACGAGCTGTTCTTCCACGCCTTTGTATGTGACGAATGGCAGATGGGACTGGTTCATAAAATAAAACAAGGCTTGTAGCTGGAATGTCTATGCCTTCCTCGCCAATACTTGTTGAAACAAGAACGTTTACTATGCCTTCTTTAAATTTTTTTATTACTTCCTTTTGCTTATCCTGACTCATTCCATTACTTCCATGCTTTGCCTGTCCTATGAAACGGGCTGCTTTTATGCCTTCTTTTTTCAGCTCCTCAACAATTGCGTCTATGGTGTCACGATATTCAGCAAATATCATTATTCTTGCATTTTCATTTTCTTTTAAATGCTGCAAAACAATTTTTTTAACATATTTCATTTTTGGATTTTCAAATTGCATGCCTAAAACATCTCTTTTTATTTCTCTATATAGCACGCTTTTTCTTATTTTCATTGCAGCCTTGCTTGCATCCATCTCCAGCTTCTTTACATATTCCTTTGCTGCATCTATACTCTGGCTTGTAAGCAATTCCTTCAAGTGATATAGTTTAATGATTGCTGAAACAACACTTATTGCATTGTAATAGCTTCCTGCCTTACTCAAATTCTTTTGCAATTTCTGTTGCAATTCTATCAGCATTTTTTTGGTAAGGCGGGAAGGAGCAATCCTTACATAGTTTTTCAATTCCTGAGCCATTTCCCTTATCAAAAAATCTATTTTCTTTGCAACCTTTTTTATATTTTCAGGCATCGGGATAAGAAGCCATTTTATCTTGCGCTCAGCCACATACGGCTTAACATCCCTGTCATACTCGCTCTTTACTTCAATATTTTCTATGGCAAGATTTTCAATAACTTCTTTGAGACGAGCATAATCGCTTCCTGGAGATGCTGTAAGCCCTATTATTTGCACTCCATATTCCATACATTTCTTTGCTATGGCAACATAAGCATAGTTGCCAACAGCTCTATGTGCTTCATCAAATATGACAAGAGAAAATTCATTCCATTCTATTACATCTATATCATTGGCAATTGTTTGAGGAGTAGCAACGATAACATGAGCTTTTTTATATATCTCCTTTCTCATCTCCTTTTTATTTGCTCCTGTAACCAGAAAAATTTCATTTATTGTTGTCAACTCTTTCAAACTTGCATAATGCTGCTCACACAATGGTTTTGTAGGAGCGAGAAACATAACTTTTCCATATCTTGCTTTATAGGCTATTGCAAGTATTGCTATTATTGTTTTACCCAAGCCAGTAGGCAAAACAACGAGTGAGTTTTTATTCTTGATTGATTCAAATATATTAATCTGGTATTCTCTTTTATAAATCTTGTACGGCTTAATATTTGGAAATTCTATAAATTCAAGCACATATCTAATGCTTTTTTAAGTTATAACTCTTGCTTTGGCAATTCTTCTGGCAATGAAAAGAATGCTATTATTTCGAGTATTTTTGCTATGAAAATTATAATGGCTCCAATGAATATTATGAGAGTTGCGGCACCTATCAAATAAAGCAACCCCGTTGTATGGAATAAGTCAACACCTGTGTGATGAGCTATGGAATAATAGCTGTTTTTCACAAAAATGGCTGATATCAGATACAGAATCCAGAAAATTAACAGGGCAGCAATCAGGGAGAATATGAGCTTAACAGATAGGAGATGAGGCAATTCTCTAACTTCTGAAAGATGAAAAAGCACGCTCGCACCAATAAATGCAAAAAGAGCAACAATTGCGACTATTATCGAAACAATGGCTAAAATGAAGGCAATGAGATAATTATTAAAGATGCTTTTATCTTTGGCTTCTTCCGAAATGTATTTTACAGCTACAAGAACCAGAATTATACCAACAAGAGCCACCACTCCACCAGCATACGGCACAACGCCTCCTACGAGACTCAAAATGGCGCCGACGCCACCATAAACTTTTGCCTGAGATAGCTTCATAAGTTTATTCTTTATTTCGGATATAAATATTTTGAAATTTTTTGAATGCATCCATTAAAAATTTTTTATATTGCATTGTATTGTTTAAACATACATGGCTATTTCAGGATTAGAAAGTTTGATGGAGAGATGGGAGAGGCTGTTTCAGGATTATTTTAAAGAAGAGGTTGAGAGTGCTGCCTTGCTTTATCCTGATAAAAAAAGTCTGTTGCTTGATTACTGGGAAATTGATAAGCATGACTCTGAGCTCGGTGAATTGTTGCTCGAGAAACCATATTACACATTGAAGGCAGGAGAAGATGCTCTGAAAGAAATGGATGCTGTGGCTGAGATGCCCTCCTTGCATTTAAGAATAAAAAATTTGCCCGAGACAAGAAAAATTGAAATAAGAGACCTGCGCTCCATACATCTTGGAAAATTTATAAGTGTTGATGGCTTGGTAAAAAAGGTTACA
>JAGGYX010000031.1 GCA_021162305.1 Thermoplasmata archaeon
CATATGAGAGAGTTGCCAGCATCGAGACATGGCTTGGCAACATTGATTGCCCGAGATTCATAAAAAATTGTAAAAAATTCAGAAATATTGAAGAGCTAATTTCTTTAATAAACAACGCGGGAAAATACGATGCAATTATAAATTGTGCTGCTATTTCTGATTTTATTGTTGAAAAAAGAAAAGGAAAAATCGAATCAGGAAAGGAACTAACATTAAAACTTCATCCAGCCCCAAGAATAAATAAAATGTTGCGAAATCATGCAAAAAAGCTAATAATATTCAAGCTTGATGAAAGGAAAAGATTGATTGAAAGAGCTAAGAAAAGAATGAAAGAAGATGGCGCAAATTATGTGGTGGCGAATCCAATTGAAAATATTGGAAGTAGCGAAGGAGAAGCATATATTATAGGAAAGGATATGAAAAAGATTGAGGGCAAAAAAGAAGAGATTGCTGAATATGTTATTAATTTAATATGAAAGCGATTGCGTTTTCTCCGGCCCATATAACAGGATTTTTTCAGATTTTTTTGGATGAAGATGAGAAAAAGGCAGGCTCGAGAGGAGCTGGAATAAACTTGAGTCTCGGAAGCTATGCTTTTGTTAAACATGCTGATAGAATAAGCATAAGTAAAAAAGCCAGTGTTGCAAGAGATGCAATAAAAAGTCTCGGAAATTTTGAAGTTAGAATAAGAAACGAGCTGCCTGTTTCGCAAGGATTTGGAATAAGCGGCGCCTCAGCCTTATCTGCCGCCATGGCAGCATGCTATATTAAGGGTATTTCATTTCAAAAGGCTTTAGAGCTTGCCCATGTTGCAGAGGTAAAACATAAAAGCGGGCTTGGTGATGTTGTGGCAGCTTATCATGGAGGAATGGAAGCCCGTATCCAGCAAGGCTTATATGGAAAGATCATAAAATGGAATATAGAAGAAAAGCTTCTTTTGCTTGTAGCTGGAAAATCATTTAAAACGAAAGATATACTCAAAAACCAGAAAAAAATGGAAAAAATAAACGATGCTGGAAAAGAATGCTTGGAGGAATTTTTGAAAAAGCCATCCTTTGAAAACTTTATTTTGCAATCAAAAAGATTTTCTGAAGAGAGCGGAATTTTGAATAAAAAAATGCTTAAGATACTTAAAAAATTGAATTTTATCGGCACAGCTGCTGCATGTATGATTGGAAACTCATTTTTTGCAAAATGGGATAAAAAAATGAAAAAAGAGATGATGAAATATGGCAGGGTATATGAAGCATATGTTGATAATGAAGGAGCCCGTATCATAGCAGGCTTTATATAAAATGTTATAAATGTTGCTAAAATAAGCATGTGGAAAAGCATGATGTTGCAATAATTGGAGGCGGCATAGCAGGCTTGACGCTTGCAAAATTTCTGGCGGAGCAGGGCATAGATTTTGTTTTGCTTGAAGAGCATAACGGATTTTTTAAAAAAGCATGTGGTGAGGGCATAACAAGATTTGTTGGCGGATATGATTTTTTCGACCTTTATGAAAGCCGTGCTGGAATAGAAAAATCCATTGATGAAACAAACATATATACAAAATATGGTGTTTTACGCCTCTACATGCCTGTTTTGATGACAGATAAGGAAAAAATTGAAAGCGAGCTGGCGAGGCAGGCAATAAAAAGAGGGGCAGATATAAGAATGAATGAGAAGGTAGCAAAAATAGAAAAGGGAGAAAATTTTATATTGCATCCTCAAAATATTGAAGCAAAGTTGCTTGTGGGGGCAGATGGTTTATTTTCCATTACAAGGAAATTTCTGGGTTTGAAAAAATTAAGATATGCTGTGGCTGTCGAGGGACTGAGCAATGAAATAGAGCTTGATGTAGACAAAATACATGTCGAAATGAAGAAAAGCGTTGTTAAATATGGCTATTCATGGTTTTTTCCCAAGAAGAATGAATGGAATATTGGCATTGGCTCATTGAAATTAAACGAGTTTAAAAAAGCATTCAACAAATTTAAGATGAAATACAATGTGAAAAAATGGAAAGCAGGATATGTGCCAGTTTCAAAGCCAGTAAAACCATATGGAAAAAATGTTATTTTGCTTGGAGACGCAGCAAGCCAGACAATAGCCAGCGTTGGAGCGGGAAACATGCCATCGATGATATGTGCAAGAATTGCAGCAGATGCAATAAAAAAATTTGCCATTCATGATTTTAGAGATATTGATACAAAAGAATATGAAAAAGCTTTGCATAATATAACAAAAATGCTTAAGCAGGAGCATAACCTTGCATTTCTAATGCATTTTGTCATAAGAAATGAATATATAATACACAAACTTTTGAAAAAATTCATAGAGCAAGCTTCGCAATACTACAAAAAATTGGAGAGGGGAGAGAATTAGATAGCTATGCCATTTATATGCAATGGTTTTATGATGTCGTTGAAAACATAGCCATCTACTGTAACAATGTTTCCAGCCAATCCAGCAAGCTCTTGGTGCATTCTTTCAAGTAGACCATCGTTATCATAATCGCTTCTTGCCATTCTATTTGGCAATGCTATTCTCAGCCCATTTATATAATAGCTTCCATTTATTTCCTCAAGTGTGCCATTCAATTGCACAAATTGCGTTATTACTGGAATTCTGAGAAACATTCCATTGATATGACTTGCTATTAATGTGCCATTATTGTATCTTCCATTTACTATAACATTGCTTCCAACCAAGCCAAGCAGCTCGTTCCACACCGTCTCATACTCTCCATCACCATCATAATCGCTTCTTATTGTATGATTGAGCCACCATGCATCGCCGAAATAAACTGGCATTTCATTTACACAGAATGTTCCATTTTGATATGAAAGCATTCCTTCTTCTCTATCCATATTCAGCAAGTTCCTGTGCATTCTTGCCATTCTTCTAGCCATCATTTTCATCTCAGCCATTTTATGCATTCTTGCCATTCTTTTAGCTGCACTGCCAGCATGGTATGCATTGCTCTCATCATTGTTTTCAAACACATTTTTTATGCCTATGCCCGCCTGCGCCAGTATTGCCACGCCAACTATGGCGGCGAGCCCAGCAGCCAACATATATTTTTTCATTTTATCACCAATGTTTTAAAATCTTGCATCTATTTATTGATTTACCCAAATCTTTCCCAAATCTTTCCCTATTCAAGGCTGAGTATGAGGAGAATGAAGAGGGC
>JAGGYX010000053.1 GCA_021162305.1 Thermoplasmata archaeon
ATAAGATTTAAAATTTATACACAGGCGACATTGATATATTCATTAAATGAAAGCAAACTGAATGTTAACATTATAAAACCATGTGAAGGAATGCTGTATATTTTTGATAGAGAAATAATGTCCACTGCTTCCAGTGAAGCCATTGTTATTGGAAGAATAACAATAGAAGCACAAACCAATGGAAATAAAGTTGAGTTTTACATAGATGATGAAATAAAATTTACAGATGATGACCCACCATATTCATGGCAATGGAATGAATTTTCTTTTGGCGAGTATGAGATAAAAGTTATTGCATATAAAAATGAAAGAACAGCAGAAGATTCTGTGCATGTGTTTAAAATTTTTTAAATCTTAAATTGACAGCTTCTTATGCAGATGGAGCATATGACAGTAGAGATAATTTCAATTTCTTGGATAATGGCTTTTTGATAATTTATTTGAAGGAAGGGCTTTTAGTAATTGTTCAACAAAGCATCTTGCAGCGAAATTATTATTAGTTAGCAAATATTAACATACAGTGATGAAGATGAATAAGAAGAAAATCGCTTTATTGATGGCTTTAGCAATGGTTATACCAGTTTTTACAGGATGCGTGGAAAAATTTCAGGAGGTTAGTGGCTTCAGTATGGAAACAATAGATAAAATAAAATCTGAAAGGCAGCAAGATGCAGTGCCAATTATTGTGAGCAAAGACAATCCTTTTTATGCATTGATAGCCACACCAGCTTCATTATATTACGAAGGCAAGGAATTACATGTAATGCCATTGCTTGTTGAAAATCTTTCAAATCCTTCTAAACCTGTTGTTAGATTTCAGAACACCTTTCCTTTTGAATATAAGGAAATAGGGAATGATTCCCCAGAAAATATTTCAAAAGAATTGAGCCAGATATGGAAGAAAAGCGATGCAGCAATTTTAATAGAAGATAGCTTCAATGGATATAAACTTGGCATTAATCTTGTTCCTCTTGCAAGCTATCTTGATATCCCTGTTTTTGTAACAAAAAATACCAAAAATATTAGAAAAGTGCTTAATGAGCTCGGTGTTGATTATACCTTTGTCTGTGGCGACATCGACGGCTATGGAATGACATGGAGATTCGAAAGCGTTGACGAGATACTCGACTTTATGGTTGATTTCGTAAAATCAAGATTTGGAAGCGTTGATTACATAACAATGGCAAATCCCTTGGATGTAAAAAGAGTAGCCATCTTAAATGAAACAAGTTATGACTATGAAAATGTAACCAGCTCTGTAGACATTCTTCCAGCTCAGACCATACATGCATTGACTAGTGGACTATTCAGTCTGCACGAATTTAATGTTCCTTATCCCAAATATGCTCGCCTTAAAATTGATTTGATAAATAAGGCATCTGAGTATGTAAGCGAGCTCGGAGATGATATGATTTTGCTTGTTTATGGCCCAGATAATGAAACATATGTTTACACATCGACGGCGGCTGGCATCCCAGATTATAATGGCAATGACATTGCCACTGATAAAGTCCATTATGAAACAATAATATATGGCTCGCCAGGCAAATACACGGCGCAGGTAATGGGAAGATGGGTTGAGAGAACAAGTGGAGAATACGAATTAAAAATAAAAGTGGAGGAAGTAAATGATACACTTGAGCCTTTAATGAAAAATCTTTCAAGTATGGCTCCATATCTGGCAGCATATCATCATGGCATTGTTTTTGCTTCTCCTCACTTTGCATTTGCTGGGAATGAGAGTATAGGAGTTAAAGGAGTTGTATATCCTTCCACAAATGAGGGACTGGTCGAGCCATGTAATGAGCATTTATTCAGGCTACATGAAGAATTGAATTCATTGCTTGGAAAAATTGCAAATATTTCTGCCAATGATACGAGAGCATTACATGAGTATTATACAGAAAATCCAATATATATTGCAATAATGGCTGATCCAACGATGATACCAATGTTTTATTATCACAATCCAGATAGCGATAATATTATTGGAGTGCAGCTTCCAAGCGATTTCTTTTATGGCGATGTTGATCCTTCCTACAGCGACTGGGAAAACGATACCTATACCTATTATCCAACAATGGAAAATGCTGTTGGAAGGGTTACAGGATATGATGCAGAGGACTGCTCAGCATTGATAGCAAGAACAATATTTTACAACCAACTCATAAATAAGCTTGGAGACTGGAAGAATAATGCAAGTGTTCAGACTGGCGCTGGTTTAGAATTTCAATGGGTGCCAATATTAACAACGCTTGCAGGCTTAGTTACAGGAAGCGAAGAGCCAACAAAATGGCCAAGTGGCGAGAGCCTATTTGCGAATATGCATATTTCTGATTTGATAAGCAATGGAGGTTTTAATGTTAAAAGCACAATTCTTACAATATCTCAGCGTGAAGGCTTTGATAACATTGCAAAATATACTTCTCGCCTTAACATTCCATTTCCGATGGTTATACAGCTTATAAGCGGTAAAAATGTGGTGAAAGGAGGAGATTTGCAGAGAAACAGCAATCTCATATTTGTTTTCAATCATGGCATCTATTATCTATATGAATCTGGCGATATTTTGCTTGATGCCCGGGGCTTCCCGCCTGTAACATGGCTGGCGAGATTTTTCGAGCCATTGGGAATAATGAGTGGGCTTTCGAGCAAGGGAGCTTATGCAATAAGATATGTATACAATGATGAATATGGTCCAAGTGTTATATTCATAGAGAGCTGTATAGTTGGAAGAACAGATGGATTACTTCCGCAAAATTGTTTGAGTCAAGCTTATATTCATGCAGGCGTTAATAGCGTTGTTGCATCAACACGTGTTACAGCAGATCCAGGCTATCTTGAACCGGGCTTAATTTTCAAAGGATTTGGAGCATGGGGTTTCATCCATGCATGGTTGCGATTATTAACGAAAGGAGAATATCCAGATTTGCATTTTGGAGGCGTCGTCGCCCATGATTTCATAAATGATTTGATAAACAATGATAGCACTGTCGGTATGGCATTAAGAAATGCAAAGAATAAATATTTGCACCAGGACGCAAATTCAACATTTTTATGGACGCCTCCTCTGAATCTTGTTGATTTACCAGGCTATAACCATAAAACAAACACACTGAGAAAGTTTGAGTATGACAACTATCTGGACAAAAAATATGTCTGTCTGCACGAATTCAATTTATATGGAGACCCTGCATTCAATCCATATCAGCCAGTAAATAATGGCTAAGCTTTTCCCTCCTTCAAATTTTTGAAACTATTTTCAGTATCTCCGCATGTTAGCCAAAATCATCATTGTTAGCATGGCTTTTGGCTAACAATGATTTGGAAAATCAGCAATTTTTATTATATGACATCACAAATCTGCTTAAAATCATACTTCATTATCTCTCCTATAAAATAAA
>JAGGYX010000126.1 GCA_021162305.1 Thermoplasmata archaeon
GATATAATATTGTGATTCTTAAGGACATAAAAAAGCTTGATGTTGCATATATTCCCGACAGAATACTTTGCAGGGAGAAAGAAATAAACTTTCTCAGGCTTCACATGAAGAATGGCAGAGCCATCATAAGCGGCGGCGTCGGCACCGGGAAAACGCTGCTGGCGAAGCATTATGGAGGCGATGCATATGTGAACTGCTATATGAATAGGACGGAGCATCGCGTCGTTGAAGAAATTGTTCGCCAGCTCAAGCCAAATTTTCATACTGCTGGGATGACCACGCAGGCATTGTGGGCGGAGGTGGAGGAAAGCAGGGTCATTATTCTTGATGAGATAGATGGGATGCTACCAGAAGAGCTGAGACATTTTGCTTATACTATGTCGAGAATGAAGGAGAAGGGAAAGGAAGTGAATTATATTGCAATAACTCGCTCAGCGAACATATTAAGACAGGTTATTGGTGATGATGCCACATGGAGCACATTTGCAGATAAAGCCATTGTTCAGCTCAGCCATTATAAATGGGAAGAGATAATGAAGATTTTGGATTATAGGGCTGGAGAGGCATTAAAGAAAGATGCATATGATGAAGAGATTCTTTCATTAATTGCAGATATAGCGATAAACTCGCCAGGACATATGAGAACCGCCATTGATGTATTAAGAAATGCTGCTCTAATTGCTGAAAATGAAGGAAGTGATGAAATAAAAGCAGAGCATGTTAGAATGGCAAACGAAGAAGGATGGCTGAGCGATGTAGAGAGCCTTGAAGGCGAGGAAACCATTATCCTGCTTTCAATTGCAAATGCGTGTAAGGAAAAAGCCTATGTGAGCATGGAAGAAATAAATGATATGGCTAAAATGAAAAGCGAGGAACATGGAATAAAAATAAAAAATGTGGAAGAAATGCTGAACCGTCTCATAAAAGAAGATTTTGTTTATAAAGGAAATAAAGGATATACCATACTTAATTATCCATGCAATGAAATAATAAAAAGGCTGGAGAAATAATTAAACGCCTATCAGGACTCTTAAAAAATCTCTTAAGCCAGGAGCAAGACCAAGGAACAGCAGAAGCCATTTTATTGTATTTTTTAAAGTTGCTTTCAAATCATTTATCGCGTATATTATGAGCAATATGATTAAAATTTTTAGAACGGGATATGCAATTCCGTTTCCATATTTGAGCAATATCGCCGGCAATGGATGCTTTTCTCCATATGAAATTTTCAAATCAAATGGATTTGCAACAACCATCCATGTTGTGAATCCATCCAATGAATGTGAGAATATTATGCTTGAATTTATAAATTCATGGAATAATCTGCTCATATATTTTGAAATGGCAAATATAGCTATGGCTATGATAAATGAGGCAAGCAGAGCAATGCATATTACTGGCTGAAAATTTATTTCTATTTTGAATGGCAAGGAAAGAAATACAAGGAAAGATGGCAAGAAAAACAATATGCCGAAAGAAAATAAAGATGCATTGTAATCTTTTTTATCAAAGAGAACATAAATGTATAAAGAGAAAAGAGAAACCAAAATAAAAACAAGAGGATGAATTGCATATTTGAAAAAATCGCCAAAGAAAAAGTAAAAAATGGTGTATAGCGAGGATAATATTGCAATTATAGCTGCAAAATATTTCTCCTTTTTGATGAAGATGCCAAAAACCAAAGCAAGAGAAAAATATATGGAAATCTGGAGATATATTAAAGGAGAAATAAAAAAATAGGAAAGAGGGGGCTTAAATAAATTTGAATCTTCAAGCACCCTTCCAAATGAACCAAGCAAAATAAATGGGAGGGTTGAGATAAAAAATTTTTTATCAGGCTTTATCCCCATTTTCTCAAAAAAGATGTAGAGAGCGTATATGGCGGCGAGCAAACCAATGGCATAGAAAATTTCGGAAATAATGGTATATCCTTCTCTTGCCACCACACCATGATATTCAACGGGATGCCCTAATGCATCTGCCAGCACTGGACCAATAAAATATTTCCATAGGAATTCATCATAGAGCTGATGAGGAAAAAGTAGCAGGGCTACCAGAAATGCAATGATTGCCGCTATCACCACAATTTTTTTCATTAAAATGGAAACAGCATTAAAGATTTAAATTTTGCAATAATAAGCATATGGAAGATATATTGAAAAAAGTGTGGAATCATGAAATGAGCATTGAGGAAGCCATGAAAGAGTTGAAATATTATCCTTTTAAAGAGGTTGCAAATGCAAAGATAGATTTTTACCGCAACATATACAAAAAAATACCTGAAGCAATATATGGCAGAGGAAAAAGCATTGAAGAAGTAAAGGCTATAGCAGAAGAAATGGCAAAATGGCAAAAAGTTTTCATAACCAGAGTTGAGAGAAGCGTATATGAAAACATTGGAATAAAAGGAGCAAGATATTATGAAGAGGCACAAATGATTGTCATTGGAGAAAGAAAGAGAATAAATGATGGCTACATCGCCATTGTCACAGCAGGTTCATCAGACAGGCGAGTGGCTGAAGAGGCAGCAATAACAGCTTACGAACTCGGAAACGATATAAAAAGAATATATGATGTTGGCGTCGTAGGCATGCACCGCCTTCTTGCTCACAAGGAAGAAATAGAAAATGCAAACGTTGTTATAGCTGTTGCAGGCATGGATGGGATTTTGCCAACTGTGGTTTCAAATTTCGTTTCTTCGCCTGTTATAGCTGTGCCTACAAGCATTGGGTATGGAACGGGATTGCACGGATTGGTTGCTCTGGCAACAATGCTGAATAGCTGCTCTCCCGGTATCGTTGTTGTCAACATTGATAATGGATTTGGAGCTGGTGTTGCTGCCCATTTGATAAATAGCAAAAAATGATTTGGAGCACTAAATTTTGGGTTAGCCTAAAATTTATATATGGTGATGTATTTCGTTCTAAATGCTGAAGATAAAAGATTTGGTAGTTGAAGTGGATGGAAAAGAAATACTTAAAGGCGTGAATCTTGAGATAGGGGAAGGAGAAGTGCATGCAATATTTGGACCAAATGGCTCAGGGAAATCTACATTGTTAGCTGCTATTATAGGATTGCCACCATATAAAATAAAGAAAGGAAAGGTTGTTTTTAAGGGGAAAATGATTAACAAGCTTCCAATATGGGAGCGTGCAAAACTTGGAATTGGTTTGGCTTTTCAAAATCCTCCTGAAATAAATTTAAAGATGAAAAAATTGCTTGAAAAAATAGGTAAAGATGGGCTGCAAGAATATGTTAAAAAATTGAAAATGGAAGATTATACTGAAAGGGACATAAACAGGGGATTTTCTGGAGGAGAAAGAAAAAGGGCAGAGATTCTGCAGATAGCTGCTCAGAAGCCTGATTTATTGTTACTTGATGAGCCTGAATCTGGTGTGGATATGGAGAACATTTATATAATATCGAAAGTAATAAATGAATTGCTCGAGAAAAATAAAAGGATAAGGGAGAGAAAAAAATCTGCCATAATAATAACTCATACTGGCTATATTCTGGATTTCATTAATGCAAGATTGGCACATGTAATGATAGATGGCAAAATAATATGCAGCGGTCCACCAAAAGAAGTTTTGAAAAACATAAAGGAGAATGGATATGAAAATTGCGAGAAATGCAGGTGGAATGATGGAAGAGCTTGAAAAAGTTGGGTTTGATAGAAAGATGGCAAGAGAGGCATCTTTTCTTGCTGAAGATGACTTTATAAAAGAAATTAAAAAAGGTAAGAATGTTGAGATAATGCCAATTGAAGAGGCATTTAAAGAATACGATTTGCCCAAATTTCTGGGAAAGAAAGATAGATATACAAAGCTTGTCTATGAAAAGAGGCAGACAGGATATTTTATAAGAGTTCCAGAAGGGAAGCATGTTACAATGCCTGTTCAAACTGCATTTCTATTAAAATCAGATGGTTTTGACCAGATTTTACATAATGTAATTGTCCTTGAAGAAAATGCAAGACTGGATATGGTTTCTGGCTGTATGGCAACAGCTTTCAATGGACTGCATGCAAGCATAACACAATATTATTTGAAGAAAGGAAGCTATCTCACATATACAATGATTCATAATTGGGGCAGAAATGTCAGAGTATATCCAAGAAGCTCTGCATATCTTGAAGAAAATGCAACTTTCATTTCAAACTATGTGGCTCTGACGCCTGCCAGAAAAATAGAATCAATGCCAGTAGCAATTTTGGAAAGAAATGCAATAGCAAGATTTTATTCCATTTTATATGCAAGAGAAAATTCAAATTTTGATGTCGGAGCAATAGCCAAATTGAATGGAAAAGGAGCAAGGTCAGAGATAATAAGCAGAATTATAGCTCAGAATGCAAAAGTTGTGTCTCGTGGTTTAATAGAAGGAAATGCTATCCAGGCAAAAGGTCATATGGAATGCTCTGGCATGGTTATAGGAAATGGCGTAATCCATACAATACCAGAGCTAAAATCAAGCGTTGACAATGTAGAACTCTCGCACGAGGCAGCCATTGGAAAACTTGCGGAGGAGCAACTCAATTATTTAATGGCTCGCGGCATAGATGAAGAGGAAGCGAAATCTTTGCTTATCAGGGGTTTTCTTGACGTAAATATAAAGGGACTGCCTCTCCATTTAAATAAAGCAATAGCTCGTGCCATAGATTTGATGGCTATGGCGAGTATCTGATAATGTAAGCGACGATTTACTGTATTGCCCATTTCCACAATGGTATAAATCTTATTTTCCTTTTCCCAGTAACCTTCTCTTCTTCATAATCCCAAGTAATGCAAATTAAATTTTTACACTTTAGTAATTCACCCGCCTTCAATAAACTCTTAATTTCTCGATTTCCAATTTCATCTCTTTCACTTGC
>JAGGYX010000175.1 GCA_021162305.1 Thermoplasmata archaeon
CTCCCACAGCAGACAACTGGAGGATATGTGGCTCGCTCACGCTCGCCCAAATTTCGTCTTACGGCGAAACTTCACATATCCCCAGAATGTTAGCAGAAATTCCGCACGCCGCTTTAGGAATATTTAAAAATAAGGAAGAAATCATATTAAGGAGATGAAAAATATGGAAGAGTCAAAAAATAAGCAAAACACTTTGTTTAAACAGAAAGTTAAACCAAATAATTGGAAAAGGCTTGTTATTAAAGATACTGATGAGAAAAAGGAATACCCTATAGAAGAAATAAGGAATAAAGTTATTTTGGGAGATACCTTTAAAGTGTTGAAAAAGATCGATGATGAATCTTTTGACATGGTTTTCGTTGATCCACCTTACTTTTTACAATTACCGAGTAAGGAATTAAGAAGATGGACCGTGAAGACAGTTGTTGAAGGAGTTAATGATGAATGGGATAAGTTTTCATCATTTGAAGAATATGATAACTTTATAACCAAACTTCTGATTGAAGTTAAAAGAGTAATGAAACCAAATGCCACTATTTGGGTTATTGCTACCTATCATAGTATTTTTAGAATTGGGAAGATTATGCAAGATTTAGGATTTTGGATACTTAATGATGTGATATGGATTAAGACAAATCCAATGCCAAATTGGTTGGGCGTAAGATTTACTAATGCGACCGAGAATTTAATATGGGCTGTGAAAGATAAGAAAGCAAAGAAATATACATTTAATAAAGAATATGCACGAAAGTTTGGCATAGGTAAGGTTGGAGCAAACGTATGGGTATTACCATTATGTTGGGGCAAAGAAAGATTAAAAAATGATAAAGGAAAGAAACTCCATTCAACCCAGAAACCGGTAGAACTGTTAAAAAGAGTAATTTTAACCTCTACAAAAGAAGGAGATTTGATTTTAGATCCTGTAGCTGGAACTGGGACAACGGGGCATGTGGCAAAGGCACTAAAGAGAGATTTTGTTATGATTGAAATAAATGAGAAATATGTAGAAGGAATTGTGGAACGCTTTAAGAAACCCTTAAAGATAACAGACGATCCGCTACCCAAACCCAAAAAAGTTAATAGATATTTAAGATTGGAGGAATTAGCATGAATTACAATAAATTTTGTACAATACTCAACAAGCATATATTCGAAGGGGAGAAAAAAGAATTATTAAGAAAATTAGCAGAAAGACCAGAACGGTTTGTAGGGTTATTTAGACCTACAAAACCAGGGGCAAAAGTTCTACAACATCTTTTACAATCACACGAAATAAGATTCGGAGACGCTATGGAGGAATTAATATCCGAGTTCCTAAAAGATTGGGGATTCAAAGTTCTACCCAAAATAATAATCCCTGACCCTTCAAATCCCCGCAAAAAACTTGACATAGATCAATACTTTACAGATAATAAAATGCATTTCTTCATCGAGCAAAAAGTTAGAGATGATCATGACTCAACCAAAAAGAGAGGACAGATAAATAATTTTGAGACAAAACTTGAATTTCTTTACAGAAAACACGGACAAAATCTCATAGGAATAATGTATTTTATAGATCCTGATCTGGTAAAAAACAAAAATTACTATATTGAAGAACTCAACAAAATGGCAGACACTTATGGAGTAAGCCTGCATCTCCTTTATGGTCAGGAATTATTTGAATTTTTCAACGAGTTAAGCGTTTGGAATGATTTACTTTCATGGTTAAGCAAATGGAAAGAAAGTTTGCCTGAATTGCCTGAGATCAATTTCGATAGCAATCCACAAGATAGTTTTAATGAAATTAAGGATTTAGAAATAAGGTTTTGGAGAAAGATTTTAGAAAACGAGAAATTATGGAGAGATGGAATAATGCTTACTATATTTAGAAATGGAGCAACATTAAGAATGCTTTTTGATTTCTTTAGTAAAAAACCAGAAAGAGCATATAGAAAACTTGCTGAAATGATAGAACAAAAATTGAAAGAATATTATGATTGCAATTAAAACGAATTCTTAAGGTAGCATGCGAGATTCTTCGCAACTTTGTTGTTTTGTTCACTAATTCCTTATTCCACGATCAAATTTTCCTCGAGTTTGTTATCGCTTGCCAGTAGAAACTCGCTGCTCATATTTAAAGCCCCGACAGGACATATATCATTGCACTGGCTGCAGAAAATGCATCTTGCCACATATATCTTTATTTTCTTTTCTTCTTTTTTGAATTCTATTGCTTTTGGTGGGCAAACTTTTATGCAGAGCTGGCACCCAATGCATTTTTCTCTATCATATACAATTTTTCCTCTAAAATCAGGTGGAGTGGCTACTGGAGGATTTAACTTTATTTTTTTCTTTTCCACTTTTTCCATGAATTTTTTAACATTTTTTGGAGCATATTTTGCTGGAAATAAATTGGTGAATGGCTTTTTTACCATTTGTCCGAGCAATTGCTTCAGCATTGGAAACATTATAACCACCTCCCCACATGACTGTCCCACATTAGCAGCACGAGACCAATGAGAGCAATAAGCGTGATTGTAACCCAGTAGCCTGTTACAACCTGTGTTATTCTCAATCTTGCAACTCCTGCCCTTATGAGCGTGACTGAGAATAGCATAACTATGAATACTTTAAGCAGGAAGAAAAGAAAATCTGCTATTGAAGCAATTACACCATTCAATGAAAGAAGTGATGCAATTCCATATGGGAAAAATAAGGCTATTATGAGAGCCGAAAATGCAAAAATTTTCACTCCATCTGCCATATAAAACATCGCAAGATTTCTTCCAGAATATTCTACCGTCAATCCTTCAGCAATTTCTGTTTCTGCCTCTGCAACATCAAATGGGATTTTTGCAAGCTCTCCTGGAGCAACAATAATCATGGAAAGCAAAAGCATGACAATGCCTATCAGTCCAAGCAAGCCAACATTCTCCCAGATGGGATGAGCTGTTATAAACGCCATGGAGAAAACATCTCCTCCTATGCCACTCAATTTCCATGCAATGCCAATTATAATGACGGCGAGAGGCAACTCATATGAAATCATGGTGACAACCTCACGCTGCGCGCCGACGGCGGCGAATGGCGAGGAGCTGGCGAAGCCGCCAGCCACCATAGCTATGGAAGGAATGGCAAATAGATATAGAATGAGTATAAGGTCCCCATGTCCTTCGAGTATTGCATCTATGCCGCCCCACGGAACATAAAGCAGGAGCATTACAGAAGAGGCAAGACAGATTAAAGGAGCTGCATTAAAAAGCCATCTTACAGCATGCTTTGGAACAATATTCTCTTTACTCATTAGTTTTATAACATCCAGGAAAGGCTGTCTTATTGGTGGACCAACGCGACCCTGCATATGTGCCACTATTTTACGATCTATACCTTTGTATAGCAAGCCAAAAAATATTGCAATAAATGTTATTACAATTGCTTTCACAACCAGCCAGAAAAAGAAGCCACCATTCATTTCATCAACCTCCTTGTTTTTTGAACCGAAAGGCGATGGAAGTAGTCAGCATCGATTATTTTTTCCTCTCCATTCTTAACCACAGCAAACCTATTTGTGCATGACAGGCATGGGTCGATGCTCGCTGCAATTATTGGAATATCTGCAATTTGATAGCCAAGCAGCATTGGACGCCATGAAAGTATGTTTATGTATGTTGGAGCTCTGACCTTCCATGAATACAATGGCTCATAACCTTTCTTTAGCATAACATAATGTATGTCCTCGCCTCTTGGCGCTTCATATCTTGCCACAGCTTCTCCTTCGCTACTTTTAATCTTTGCCATGAGCTTAACCAATTTTTTCTCAGCAATGATATCGCCAGAAGGCATGTTATTCAATGCTTCTTCTATTATCTCAACAGACTGTTTAACTTCAAGCAATCTAACAACAATTCTGTCATAAACATCTCCAACAGAATAGCCGAGCAGCTCGTCAGGCGTGATTGCATGAACATCAAAATCAGGATAAGCAAAATACGGAAAATCTTGGCGAACATCTTTTTTTACTCCACTAGCTCTCGCTGTGGGCCCAGCTGCCGCCAGTTTTAAGGCATCTTCTTTTTTTAATATCCCTATCTCTCTTGTCCTCTTCTTTATTGTTTCATCTTTCAAAAAAAGATTGGCAAGTTTATCAAAAGCTTCCAGATAATATGAACACATTTTTCTTATCAGCTTTGCTCTCTCCTCGTCTATATCTCTTCTTACGCCACCATACATTATTATTGCCTTCGTAACTCTATTTCCATTAACTGCTTCAAGCACATCCATGACTTTTTCTCTTACCATCCACGTATAATGCAATAGACTGTCAAAACCAATTTCATGAGCTGCCACACCTGCCCAAAGTAAATGGCTATGGATACGTTCCAGTTCACCCTGAATAACTCTTATCTACTGTGCTCTTTCTGGCACTTCTATATCAGCTATTTCTTCTATTGCCATCACAAGGTCGGAAGGATGGCAGAAATTGCATATGCCACATATTCTCTCTGCCAGATACAGGCTCTGTATGGGATTATTTCTATTCATTCCAATCCATTCTATGCCACGATGATTCTGACTTGCTATGACATCAACATCAACAATTTCCTCACCTTCTATAGTCAAACGTAACATTATTGGTTCTTTTAAAGCAGGATGAATTGGTCCAACTGCAATTTCGTAATCATGCCTCATCTTTCCACCTCTCATATAGCTTGTTTGTTTCTTTTACGCCAGCCTCATCCCGCCTCCATGGGTAAACGCCAGAAGGAAAATCCTTTGTCAAAAACATGTGTCTGCCATCTGGAATGTTTATAACCTCGATGCCCATCATTTCCTGTATCTCTCTTTCGGAATATATTACAGCTGGAAATATATCTGCTATTGAATCAATTTTTAAATCATTTTTTGGAAGGTTAACCTTAAATGTGATAACATATTCCTCTAAACGACGACCATATCCAAGAGCGAAATGGTAATTTAATTCAATAATGTTTTCCAAATCTGTGCATGATATTATGCTAAAATGCGGATATTGATCAGCAATCTCCTTAAAAAATTGCATCGCTTCTCTAAACTTCTCCTTATCAACTTTTATCCACAGCGTCTTTCTCGCCACTTTGTTTCTCACTCCTGCAACGCGCTCTGTAATCCATGTTTCATAACCAGCTTTTTCAAATTCTTGCTTCACTTCTTCAATATTCATTTCTTCACCTCCAGTTCCTCAAGCCACTCCCATGCTTTTGCAAATGCCTGTATTATTGCTTCTGGACGAGGAGGACAGCCTGGCACATAAAAATATTTTGCATTTGGATAGAGCTTATCTATTGGTCCAGCTAAATGGTAAGACTCATGGAAGACGCCTCCGCCTATGCCGCAGGAGCCAACAACGACGATAACTTTTGGATCAGGCGTCTGCTCTATTATCCTTATAACTTTATCCTTCATATCATTTGTTACTGGACCAGTAAATGCTATGACATCTGCATGGCGTGGTGAGCCAACAAGTTTTATACCAAATCGCTCTGCGTCATAGCGTGGCGTTAAAGCGGCTATTATTTCAATATCACATCCATTACATGAACCGCTATTGACATGGAATACCCATAATGAGCGCTTGAAAGCTTTTGGAATCATGGTATCACCTCCTGAGCAAACAGTGCAATGAAAAGCAAAACAGCTATGAAAACAAACCATGAGACATAATTGTTTATTATTCCATCATGCATTTTTTCCATTATACCATAATAGCCCTTCATTGATTCTGTGAAGCCCCAGTATATGTTCGATGCCCTGACATGCGTCTTTTCTGTCGGCAGTTCAACGCCTGAGAAGAATGGCTCTTCCGCTTCTTTTCTATAGCCCTTCTTTCCAAAACTTCTTATGATATAGACGACGATGCATATAACGATGAATGTAATAATCCATGCAATTGCATCCCAATATCCACCAGTGGTATGTAACATTTTATGCACCTCCTGTGACAGCTGCTATATATGCCATTTTATCAGCTAAAGCCATGGCGGCTGGATGAACAATATGGTTTACAACCCATCCTGGAAATACACCAAAGAATATTATTACAAATGTGAGAACAGCCATTCCGAGAAGCATGCTCTTTGGCACTTCTTTAACATCGTGCAATTTTGGACCCATGAAGGCAGAATGAAAAACTTTTATGAATGATGCCAGTGTAAGTATTGAAACAAGCATTGCCACGATAGAAAGAATGGGGCTTACTTTGTAACATGCTTCATATATGAGTAATTTTGATGCAAAGCCATTGAAAGGAGGTATACCAGCTATAGCAAGTGCACCTATCATGAAAAATATGGAGGTGAATTTCATTGTATGGCCCAAGCCACCCATTTCATTTAAATTTCGAGTTCCAAGACGGTAATATATTGCGCCTGCCGTTAAGAAAAGCAACCCTTTATACATTGCATGATTTATTATGTGGAATATTCCTCCTTCCATCGCTTTTATTCCATATGTATTGAAATCTTGAGAGCCAAGCAGATATAAGCCCACGCCAACGCCAAGCAACATGTAGCCAGTCTGGCTGATAGCATGATATGCCATTAGCCTTTTGATATCCTTTTGAGGCAATGCCATTGTAACGCCAATAAACATGGAAAGCAAACCAAATATTATGATGGCAATTCCTATTGTTTGATAACTCATGAGGCTGCCATATAAGGTGAATGAAACCCTGAACAATGCATATAAACTTGCCTGGCTTGCTGCCACCAGCATTGCCGTTATGGCGGCTGGCGCAGTGCTATAGCTGTCTGGAGCCCAGAAATGCATAGGCACAGCCCCACATTTCATTGCAAAGGCAGCGACAAACAAAACCAAAGCAATTTTGTCCAGCTGCGTGTATTGCATTACATGGGCTATGGCAGCGATATTAAGCAAATCGTATTGGGCATACAGCAATGCAACAGCAAAGAGAACAAATAAAGCTGCTATATTTGAAATGACCATATATTTAAATGCTCCTTCAACAGCATCTGCATGCTGACGATAAGCTATGAGACCGCATGAAGTTATGGAAAGAATTTCAAGGAAAACAAAGAGGTTAAACAAATCACCTGTAAATTCCATTCCTATCATGCCAGCGAGCATTAGAAGCAGGAGCGTATAATAACGAGCTTTTGCATTACTTTCTTTAATGAAAGCTATTGAGTATATTCCTGCTGCCAAGCTTACAGTTGCAGATATCAATCCCATAAAGGCTGCCATACCATCGATTTCCAGAACAATTCTTATTGGCACAGCTGCCTGTGTTGGTATAGCGCCTGTTGGATTCTTGGCACCCATTGTATAGATTACTATGTCATTTGTAAAAACATGCCAAGCGAGTAATATGACAAGCAATTCTTCAATTATCAGAATTGCCAGAACAAATGCATTCCTTGCTTTCTTGCTTGCAATGTTTATTAATGGCGTTAGAAAAGCTGCCAGCAATGGCAAGCCAATTGCTATAGCAGGTATTGCTTCATTATAAATCATCCTTTCAACCTCCTTGAATGACTATCCAAGCTTTTATTGTGCTCGTAGAACTTCATTATGAAAGAGAGGGTTAAAGCAAGAACAGCCACGCCTATAACAATGCTTGTGAGTGTCAAAGCTTGAGGAACGGGCAATACCATGCCTTCTGGAGCTTTCACACCAGGTGGCAAATTTGTATAAATTGGAGCAATTCCACCCTCTCTATAGCCAAGAGTAATCAAAAAGAGATTTACCCCGCTCTCAATTATTGTAATTCCTATTGCAATCTTTATAAGATTTCGCTTAAACATTACAGCATATAATCCTATTGCTATGAGCAATGCAACCGTTATGAATGGTATATTCCATATCATTCTTCATCACCTGCCATAGCCATTATCATTACAACAGCTGCCAAGCCACCTATAACCTTCATTCCAACAGCAATATTCAGTATGGGCAGCACACCGCCGCTATCCAATATTCCGCTGTTGCCTCCAAATGGTGGAATCTTTCCAAACACGGGTGTGCCAACCAAGAAATTATACATAAACGAAGTAGCCATAAAAACTCCAGCAAACGCAACCAGTGCAAATATTGCAGCTCCAATGCTTTCTGCCATACTCAGCCCTTCCTCGCTCACTTTCTTCTTCATTCTCTCATGTCCATAGGCGGCAATCATCATAACTATGGCGCTTGCCGCTATCGCTCCTCCCTGAAAGCCGCCGCCTGGCGTAAGATGACCATGCATGATGACATAGAATGAAAAGACAAGGATGAACGGCAGCAGCATCGTTGCTATAGTTCGCACTATTATGCTCATCCTTCCATCATTCATTTTTTCCCTCCTTTCTCAATGTTATTAAAGCACCTGCTATTGCTGAGAACAGAACCGTTGCTTCTCCAAGAGTGTCATAACCTCTGTAATCAAAGACAACGCTTGTAACAACATTGTTGGCAGCAGTCTCATTCTGAGCATTCATGATTATATAATCATCCATCCCGCTTTCCTGCAATTCTCCGAAAGGATGAACTTTTATTGCAGCATATATCATGAAGGCAGCAAATATTATGAAAACTATTGCTTTTGCTTTCATTTTTCCACCTCCTTGCGTTGCGTCGCCCTTATGGCTATGATAAATAAAGCTGTTGTGATGCAGGCGCCGACGCCCGCCTCCGCAATTGCAACATCAGGGGCATGAAGAAGATAAAAATATAAAGAAAGCAATAGGCTCATTATGGCAAGAGCAATAACACATGCAAGCAAATCTTTCATCACAACAGCCAGAATGGCTGGAATGACTGTAAATATGGACAATATAATGAGAGCTATTCCAAAAAGACTAAGCATTTTTATCACCCTCCAGCTCATCCACCATCGCTTTAGCAGGTTTAACTCCACTTCTATGAGCTGCTCTTGCTATTGCATGTGCTCCCGTTGGATTTGTAAGCAATATTGCTATTAAAGCAAAAAATGAATGTATGGCAAGGCTTATCATTGCTTTTTCTCCATCATACCATTTCCATAAGCCATACGCCATGACGGCTAAAGCAATAAAAATACTTCCGAATGTTGTGCATTTCGTTCCAGCATGTAAGCGAGTATATACGTCGGGAAAGCGAAGCAAGCCAACTGAGGCAAGTAAATTAAAGAATATGCCTATTCCAAGCAATGTGTAAATCAGTTCCCACATCATATTCTACCACCCTCCAGATATTTTGCAATCAGAACAGTTGTTATGTAAGATAGCAATGCATACACAATGGCAACATCTATATATATGACCTCTTTCTTGGCTGCACCAAAAACGAGCATACTTGCTATAACCAGAGTATTTACTGTATCAAGTCCAACAACTCTATCTGGTATGGTTGGACCGAGTATTGCTCTTATCATCGCTATTAATATAGAAATGCTTAACAACACCAGAGTTATCATAAATGGGTTCATTCTCCTATCCTCCTTGCCCAATCTGGAAATGTTGAGCAAACATACCTGCATTTACATTTTACGTCCTCTACTTCAAAAAATTCTGGCTTAACATTTATCCAATGCACATATAGATTGCCTTCCTCGTCGACATCAACACTTAGTGTTCCAGGTGTAAGTGTAATAGAATTTGCCAGAATCGTTATTGAAAGGTTGTTTTTTAAATGCGGAGAAAGCTTAATAATGCCAGGCTTTATCCTGCCAGTTATGACTCGATAAGCTACATCAAAATTTGCTTTTGCCATTTCATAGAAGAAACGGGGCAGATACGCAATCAAATAAAGCCATTTTTTTGGAGATAATGAACGATATTCTTTTATTGCTAATTTTTTTGTTATTACTCCAGCTACTATGGAAAAAATTATGCCAGCTGTTATCTCGTCCCAGTTCCATAAATTGCCATTGAAAGTAAACAATAGCCACAAAACAAAGCATAAGATTGTCGCTCCTATAAATCCCCTCATCGATGGGAATATGTAAAATATTATTTAAAAATTCGCTCGGTTTTGCATTATAAATGCACTATCGTTATAATTAGGTATATTTTCATGACAAATTTATTTTAATTTTACAAAATTTTAACTCACAAATACAAAAGAAACAGGAAAATGGCGTAAAATATGAGGAAAGTCACGCCGATCATTCTGCTATACAATTTCTTCCACGCTATCATCGTTATCAAAAAAGAGGCGAAAATGAAAAACAGAAAGGTTAAATCTATGGAAACCGCGATTTTCCCTACAATGCATGATAGCCCTAAAACGATACCAAGGTTGACAATATTGCTCCCTATTAC
>JAGGYX010000118.1 GCA_021162305.1 Thermoplasmata archaeon
AGATATAAATAGATACGGTGTTTATGTAAAGCATCTGGTTGATTTGACGCCGTCATTTGACAAAGTCATTACAAATAAAAAAGTCATTAGGGAAATTTTTGAAAGGGAAGGATATGAAGTTATTTCAACACCTTTGTATAAAAGAAAGGAATATAGGGGCGAGGTAATAAGAAAAAGAATAGCAAAAAAAATGCCATGGGAGCATCTCGTGCCAAAAAGTGTGGCAGAATACATTAAAAAAATAAAAGGCGTGGAGCGCATACATGCCATATTCAATGCGAAAGATTTTTAAAATGATATAAAAATATTGCCGAAAACTTTATATACCATAATCTCTTTCATTCAAGGCTTTGAGAGGTTATAAAATGGTTAAGAAAAAAAGAGCTGAAATTGAGGAGATTAAGGCATGTCCAGAATGTGGTTCAACACGCCTTATCTGGGATTATGAAAGAGGCGAGCTTATATGCCAAGATTGCGGGCTGGTTATAGATGATACATATATTGATCAGGGCCCAGAATGGCGTGCTTTTGACCCTGAGCAGCGCGAAAAAAGAGCAAGAACAGGAGCTCCTCTTGATTACACAGCGCCAGATAAAGGACTCAGCACAATGATAGGATGGAAAAATAAAGATAGTTATGGAAAATCAATTCCAACAAGAAATAGAGCACAATTGTATCGCCTAAGAAAATGGCAACGTCGCATAAGAGTTGGTGGAGCAAGTGAGCGTAGCTTGGCTCCCGCATTGTCCGAGCTTGACAGAATCGCTTCCGATATGGGATTGCCAAGAAATGTTAGAGAAGCTGCAGCAATGATTTATAGAAGAGCTATAGAAAAGAATTTGATTAGAGGAAGAAGCATCGAGGGCGTTACAGCAGCTTCCGTATATGCAGCCTGCCGCCAGACAGGTGTGCCTCATACCCTTGACGAGGTAGCAGATTCATCAAAAGTGGATAGAAAGGAAATAGGAAGAACATACCGCTTTCTTGCAAGAGAACTTGGATTAAAACTTATGCCTACCTCGCCTCAGGATTATATTGAGCGTTTCTGCAGCGAACTTGGACTTAGCGAGGATACAAAAACAAAAGCTTTGGAAATTCTAAGGCAGGCTGAAGAAAAAGAGCTTACCAGTGGGCGCGGACCAACAGGTGTGGCTGCAGCAGCTATATACATCGCTTCTATACTCTGCGGGGAGAGAAGAACACAACGTGAAGTTGCGGATGTTGCTGGCGTAACAGAAGTTACAATAAGGAATCGCTATAAGGAGCTTGCCGAGCAACTTGACTTAGATGTAGTTCTATGACAAGATGGTATCAGGAAAAGAAAAGAGACCATTATTATAAGGAAGCAAAAAAGCAGGGTTACAGAGCTCGCTCCTCTTTCAAATTAATTCAGATAAATAATCGTTATAGAGTGCTGAAAAAAGGCGGCACATTTATTGACCTCGGGGCTTCGCCAGGCGGCTGGAGCCAGGTGGCAGCAAGATATGGAAAAGTTGTGGCTGTTGATTTGCTTCCAATGCAGCCATTGGATAATGTCATTTTCATACAGGGAGACATAACTAAAGAGGAAACGATAGAGAAAATAAAAGGGCATGTTAGCGAGGTAGATGCAGTTATATCTGATGCCTCACCCAACATAAGTGGAAACTATACAATGGATCAGGCAAGGAGTGTGTGGATATGCGAGAATGCCCTGAAAATTGCGGAGGAATTTTTGAAGGGAGGAGGAAACTTTGTTTGCAAAATTTTTGAAGGCGAGGATTATCCTTCATTTTTAAATAAAGTGAGACAGAAATTCAGGATGGTGAAACCCCATGCTCCAAAAGCGAGCAGAAAGAAAAGCAGCGAGATATATATTGTGGCAAAGGGCTATATAAAAGAGAGATAGTTTTTTAATTCGGAATTAATTCCAGAATAAATGGAATATGAAATGTGTCCATATTGCGGAAAGGAAGTTGAATCCAATGAATTATATGAGCATATGATTACAGAGCATATGAATGAAATAAGGAAAGAAGAATTTATCATGCTTGATGAAATGAAACAGCAGCATTATGAGCTATTACTTGATTTAAAAAGAAATCATCCCTCCATATTTGTAAAATTTATTGAGGAGCTGGCAGAAGAAGAAAATGAAAAGATAAAAATACTCTGCATGAAAGAGCTTATTTCAATGCGGGAATTTGAAAAAGGAGAAAAGTTATTTAGAGAGCTAATATCAAAAAATAATAAAAAGGAGATATGGCTGGAATACATAATAATGCTTAACAAAAAAGGAAAATATGAAAAAAGCATTGAAACATGTTTGCAAGCCATGAAAATTTTTGATGATGAGGAATTTCAGGCAAGAATGAAGCGAATCATAGAAAAAGCGAGGGCGAGATTATGATAACCTTAGATGGAGAGGGCTTGGGCATAAAAGATGTGATAAAAGTTGCAAGATATGGAGAAATTGTTGAGATAGATGAGAATGCTCTAAAAAAGGTGAAAAAATCCAGAAAAACAATAGAAGAGATGCTCCAAAAAGAAAAGCCAATATATGGCGTGAATACAGGCTTTGGAGAACTTGCCAAGGTAAAAATAGAGAAAAACGAGATAAAAAAATTGCAATATAATCTAATCAGAAGCCACGCGTGCGGCGTTGGCGAGGCTCTGCCAGAAGAAATCGTTAGAGCAATGTTGCTTCTCCGTCTCAATTCATTGCTTAAAGGTTATTCAGGCGTCAGAGGCGAGATTGCGGAAAAGCTGTGTGAGGCTTTGAATAAAAAGTTTTATCCCTTTGTGCCGTCTCAGGGTTCTGTTGGAGCAAGCGGCGATTTGGTTCCTCTTGCCCACATTGCATTGGCACTGATTGGAGAGGGTGAGGCTTTTTATCAAGGCAAAAAACTTTCCTCCATAGATGTTTTGAAAAAAATTGGTATTGAGCCTTTAGAACTTGAGGCAAAAGAAGGTATAGCTTTGATAAATGGGACGCAATATATGGCAGCAGTAGCAACTCTTTCATTTCATGATTCATTGAATCTTTTGAAAAATGCCATGGTGGCAGGAGCAATGAGTTTGCAGGCTTTAAAAGGAACAAATAAAGCTTTTTATGAAGGCGTGGGCAGAGCAAGACCCTATGAGGGACAAATTAAAGTGGCAGAGATTTTGAGAAAACTGACAGAAGGAAGTAAAATAATTGAAAAGTATGGCAATGAAAGAGTTCAGGATGCATACACATTGCGATGTATGCCACAGGTTTTTGGAGCAATATTTGAATCATTGAAATTCATTGAAAAAATTTTGGGCATAGAGATAAATTCTGCAACAGATAATCCATTAATTTTTGATAATGATGTGATTTCATGCGGAAATTTCCATGGAGAACCTGTTGCCATAGCTCTGGACTTGCTCAACATAATTTTAACAAAAATGGCAAGCTTTTCAGAACGCAGAATAGCCCGCCTTATAGATGAAAAACTTTCCATGCTACCGCCTTTTTTAAGTTATAAGCCTGGTATAAATTCTGGAGCAATGATTTTGCAATATGTTGCTGCCTCTTTAACAAGTGAGAATAAAAGCCTTGCATATCCTGCAAGCGTCGATTCTATACCGACTTCTGCAAACCAAGAAGATTACCAATCGATGGGCAGCGTTGGAGCAAGAAAAGTATTACAAATATTGAAAAATAGCGAGAAAGTTATAGCAATAGAATTTATAACAGCAAGTCAAGCCATAGAATTTATAAAGGAAGAGCCAAGCATGGCTATAAGTAAAGCTTATGAAATAATAAGGAGAAATGTGGAAAGAATAGAGGAAGACAGACCAATGTACCAAGAAATTGAAAAGATTGCAAATTTAATTCGTAATGGAGGCATAATAAAAGAAGTTGAAAAAATTGTAAGCATGGGAATTTAAAATGGATTTGTATAAGGAAACATATAAGCTGACAAAACAAATTCCTCGCGGTATGGTATCAACATATGGAGCAATCGCCCTTGCTTTAGGAGATAAAATTGCCTCTCGCGCCGTCGGCGTGATGCTGAATCAGAATCCATATAAGGATGTGCCGTGTTATCGTGTTATCCATTCAGATGGAAGAATAGGAGGCTATGCTTCTGGCATAGATAAAAAAATTGAATTGCTCAAAAAAGATGGAATTGAAATTAAAAATGGGAGAATAGACTTAAAAAAATATTTTTTTGGTGATTTTGAAACAAGTCATCCATTAAAAAAATTAAGGGAGGAGCAGGAAAAGCTGAAAAGCAAGGTTGAAATAAAAGGAGATGTTGAACTGGAGACTATTGCAGGTGTGGATGTATCCTATGGAAAAAAATATGCTCATGGAGCATACATTGAGCTTGATAAAAATGGAAATATTGTTAAAAAGAAAGTAGCCAAGAAAAAAATAACTTTTCCATATATACCAACATATCTTGCATATCGTGAATTGCCCATATTGAATGAACTGATAAAAGGGGAAAAACCGAGTGTGGTTATGGTAGATGGAAATGGCTTGCTCCATCCCCGCCTTTTTGGTCTTGCATGTCATTTTGGTGTTGTGAATGATATTGCAACGATAGGAATAGCAAAAAAATTGTTGACTGGAAGCGTTATTAAAAATGATGTTTTCATTGGAGATAAAAAGATTGGAAAGAAACTTGGGAAAATTTATATTTCGCCCGGAAATAAGATAAGCATTGAAAAAGCATATGAAATAACAAAGAAATTTATGAAATATAGCATTCCAGAGCCAGTAAGGCTTGCTCATATTTTGGCTAATGAGGAGAGGAGAAAGGGAAAAGAAGGTTAAATTTTTATAAGACTAAACATTTTATGATTATGAGATGGTTAATCTCCCTGCTCATTGTATTTTCTCTTGTTGTTCTACCATTCAATAACATTGCTGCAAAAGGTGGCCACGAGAATAATTTTTTTGTGAGAAAAGGATATAGAATAAAATTTGATGCCCCTCAAAGAATACTTGACTGTGGTGTAACTGTTTACCTTTTTGAAGTAAATTTTGAAAAAAATAGAAAAACACATCAGCAAGTTCTTGATACTATCACGGATGGGATTGCAAAATAT
>JAGGYX010000149.1 GCA_021162305.1 Thermoplasmata archaeon
CAGGAAATGGAAGAGGCAGGTTATTTGCTGGAAAAGGAATTCAATTTTTTAGCAGAACAACATTTTACAATTTATGCAGTGAAAAAATGAAAGATAAAAGTATAATTTGCAATAAAACATATAATTAATTTATGAAAGGAGGTAACAAAATGGAGAAAGACAAACTGCGAAAAATTGCTGTTGCTGTGCTTTCGGTAATAGTAACAATAAGCGTGATAGCATATCTCAATACGCTACCGAAACCAGTTTTTGAGAAACCATACTGGATTAGCATTGTTGCATTATTATTCCTGTATTGGATAATTTTCATCAACTGGTCCAAACGTAAAAGAAAATAAACAGGTGTCCAGAAGCCGACTCTTCGGATTGCTTCGCATCCTCCGTCCCTGTCAAGAGTGCATAACAAATAGGTATCTGGCTCGGCTTACGCATGCGTCCAAATCCTCTTGTGAAGACTTCATTAAATCGCATATGATGTTATATTCAATCCGCCTTCGCTCGTAAGTCGTGATTCATTCAATTCAGCCGAAAATTTTAAATTCTCAAATGTTATATATATCTAACATAATGTTAGAATAATATAACAATAATAGGGTGAGAAAATGGATAGAAAAAAATTTGCAATATATGCAGCCTTGGTATGTGCTGCAATGGGAGCGGTGGTTGGATATGGAGTATCCAAAAGAAATGCGTTATTGCCAGCGATTGCATTCATTATAGGAACAGTTTTGATAGCATTGGGTAAAAGGGGCGTTAAAGAAGTTATGGAGGATGAAAGAACCCACAGAATAAGTGAGAAAGTATTGAGAAAAATATACCAGATTTTTGTAACGGGTGCTGCACTAATAGGCACAACATTGATAGCGTTAAATAAGCATATAGAGGTAGGTTATACGCTGGCTTTTTCAGCGTGTGCCTTATTGGTTCTTTACTTAGTGCTCTACAGTCACTACAATAGGAGAGCTTTGTAATATTTAGAGGAATTAAAAATGAGGACACGGATAAGAGAATTTAGAGCAAGATACAATATGACGCAGGAAGAGTTAGCGAAAAAAGTTGGTGTTAGGAGGGAAACAATTGTTTTCTTGGAGAAGGGAAAGTATAATCCGTCCCTTAAATTGGCATATAAAGTAGCCAAAGTATTGAACACAACAATTGAGGAGTTGTTTATATTTGATGAGAATGATTGAGCCTGCGGTACTTGGCTTCAGTGTTATCACAGCCGGACGCTTATACCTCACCCAAATCCTTCGCTATCGCTCCGCAAACTTCACATATCCCCAATCCGTTATACCCACAATGAGTTAACATAATCATGCAGGGAAATCATTTATATTTCCTTTTTATTTTCCAGTATGAAATGGAATAAAATTTTGGCTATAGGAATAACTTTTATTTTGTTGCCAATCGTGTTTGGAAATAACACAAGAAATATACAAGACATGACAGATGTTGAAAGAAGTGAAGCAACTCCTGTTGTGGTAAGTAAAGAAAATCCATTTTATGTATTGATTGCCACACCAGTAGCATTGTATTACGATGACAAGCTACATATTCAACCATTGCTTGTTGAAAATATAACAAATCCTTCGTTGCCAATAAAAAGATTCGAAGATTATTATGATTTAAGCAATGCAATTATAATAGCAAATAAGGATATCGAAGAAGCAAGCATTGAGCTTGCAGAAAAAATATGGAATAAAAGCAGTAAAGCAATGGTAATCGAGAATAGCTACAATGGCTATAAGCTGGGGGTTGCAATAGCAAGTCTTGCAAGTTATGAAAACATGCCAATATTTGTTACCAATGATACAGGCGAGATAGATAAAATTTTGAAAAAACTTGGTGTTGAAGAATTATATATAGTGGGCAATGTTAAGAGCAAGGAATATAAAAGAACGATTTTTGAAAATGAAAAAGAAATAAGAAATTTCATGATAAACTATGTCAAAAATAAATTTGGAAGTGTTGGCTACATTGTTATAACAAATCCGAAAGATGTGAAAAGGGCAAAAGTGCTTGATTCAATTGAATACAAATTTAAAGGATATGTAAATTCTGGGAGCACATTACATGGATTGCATATTTTGCTGACGGGAATGAATTATTCTGTGCCATGCTATTTTGAAGTTCCTCCTTCATATAAGCACGCTCGCATTAAAATTGACCTCGTTAATTTAGACAGTCAGAATGTTGAGAAATGGGGAGATCGTCTGTTTCTTCATTTAACCACACCAGATAACATAACTTTCGTATATACCTCTACAGCAGCTGGAATACCAGATGTTAAAAATGGAAGCATAGTCAAAGATAAGCTACACTTTGAGACATGTGTATATAATTTAGCTGGAATCTATAGAGCTGATGTAATGGGGACATGGATTATGCAAAATAAAGGTAGATATGCTTTGAATATAACTGTTGAAAAAATAGATGACACTTCATATTCTTTAATGCATGATTTATCAAGCCTTGCTTCATATCTCGCTGCTTACCATCACGGCATAGTTTTTGCCTCCCCTCATTTTGCATTTGCAGGAAATGAAAGCGTTGGAATAGGCGGCATAGCATATCCAGTGAAGAATGAGCATCTTGTGGAACAATGCAATGAGCATGTTATGGCGATACATGATGAATTGAATGACATACTCTCGCAAATATCTGGAAAAGAAGGCTACCAGCTATGGCAATACTATTCAAAAAATCCGATATATATAGCCATTCTTGGAGATGCAACAATGGTTCCAATGTTTTACTATTACAACCCTGACAGCGATTATCTGAGCGGGCAGGGGGCGGCGAGCGATTTTATATACGGAGATATTGACCCATCGCCAAATGATATGGAAAACGACAGCTATACCTATTATCCAACAATGGAAAATGCAGTTGGAAGGCTGACGGGATATGATAGCGAGGACTGCTCGGCTCTAATAGCAAGAACAATATTCTACAATGAAATAATAAGTCAGCTTGGGGACTGGAAAAGAAATGCAACTGTTCAAACAGGCACTGGCATAGAATTTCAGAAGATACCAATTATAACGCCTTTAAGCAATGTGCTCAAGAGCTTCATGGGCTTTGGTCCCGTAAGAGATGAGCCAACAAAGTTTTTCACGGGTGAGAGCAAATTTATAAATATGAGAATAAGCCATGATTTCGCCACTCATGGATTCAATGTCAAAAGTGCTTATCGTTTGGAGGCGCAAAGAGAAGGTGTTATAATGCAGAGAAATGGAGGAAAATATCAGCTTGAGAGCAATTATATTTTTGCCTTCGATCATGGAACCTACTATTTATATGAAGCAGGAGATATGCTTGATTTTGACCAGCTTGGAATGGGACTGAAAACTGGACTATCAGGCAAGGGAAGCTTTGATGTTCGACATGTGGTTAATATGGAATATAAGCCGAGTGTTGCTTTTATAGAAAGCTGCCTCGTTGGAAAGATAGAGGGATTGTTGCCTCAAAATTGCGTTAGCCAAGCTTACATTCATGCTGGAGTGAATGCTTTTGTTGCATCTACACGATATACAGCAGACCCAGGCTACCTTGAACCAGGCTTAATTCTGCCCGGCTTTGGCTTTTATGGTTATTTCAATGCCACAAAGAATTTAATTTTGCATGGAAGCTATCCTGACTTGCATTTTGGAGCATTGCTTGCTGAACAATTTATACTCAATTTGTTTGAAAATGAAAGCACTGGAATGGCATTGAGAAACGCCAAAAATGTTTATCTTTACCTTGATGCAAACTCTACATTTCTATGGACTCCTCCGCTCTACGCTTATGGTCCAAATGAAAAAATTGGATGGAACAGCAATGGGCATGGAACTAAGGTGCTGGATAAAAAATATGTTTGCCTGCATGAATTCACTTTATATGGGGATCCAGCTTTCAATCCATGGAATTAAATATTTCCTATTATATTAGGAAAAATTTATATAAAAGTTTCCTAATAAATTAAATTATGGAAGCAAAAGAATATTTAATTAACAAAAAGGAAGAACTGAAAGGAATAAAAGTTGTGTCAAGAGATTTAAAAGTAAGATTTACGAAAAATTTTATAACTTCAATTATTGGACCAAGAAGAGCGGGAAAAACATTCTTTCTTTATGATTTGATTAAAGAGAGAAAATTGAAAGAAAGCGAATTCTGCTTTGTTAATTTTGAAGAGCCTGTTGAAATAAAAGACCCATTGAAACTACCGTTTCTTCATCAAGAAATTTATGGAAAAGAGCCAAAATTCTTATTTTTTGATGAAATTCAGGAGTTAAGAAATTGGGAAAAAGTTATCTATTCTCTCTATGAAAAAAAGAGATACTTTATCTCCATAACTGGCTCTTCTTCAAAATTGCTAAGCAAAGAGATTGCTACTCAGCTAAGAGGAAGAACAATTTCATATTTTATTTATCCATTCTCATTTTCAGAAATTTTGAGAGTAAAAGAAGTCAAGACAGAAGAAATTTTGAGTGCTTATAAAATAAGCAAAATCAAAAATTTGCTGATGAATTGCTTGAATAAAGGATGCTTTCCAGATATCGTTTTGGAGAATATTCTTCCATCAATATTTTTTAGGGATTACTTTACATTGATAATTTTTAAAGACATGATGGAAAGGTATGGGATTAGAAAAAGGTATTTGCTTGAGTTTTTCTTAAAAAGTTTGATTTCTTCTTTTTCAAAAGGATTCTCCATTAATAAAATTTTCAATACATTAAAATCGCAAAATGTAAAATCCAGTAAAACAACTCTTTATAATTTTCAAAAGATTGTGGAAGATGTTGGATTTGCTTTTCTTTTAAAGAAATATGAAAAAAGTTTGAGAAAAATTGAAATGAGTATACCAAAAGTGTATATTGTTGATAATGGAATAGCCAGCTTTCTTGAAGGAAAAGTTGAAATGGGCAAATTAATGGAAAACTTTGTTTTTCTTGAATTAGTCAAGAGAGGTTTTGAGCCGAATAGAGAGATTTTTTACTGGAAGGACTACCAACAAAGAGAGGTAGATTTTGTTTTAAAAAAAGGCTCAAAAGCGAAACAATTAGTTCAAGTTACTTATGCAAGTGAAAGAGATGAAATTGGAAATCGAGAAATTAAGAGTTTATTGAAGGCGGGTGAATTACTAAAGTGTAAAAATTTAATTTGCATTACTTGGGATTATGAAGAAGAGAAGGTTACTGGGAAAA
>JAGGYX010000160.1 GCA_021162305.1 Thermoplasmata archaeon
AGCAGACTTTACATGGCAGCCAACAAATCCAACAGATTTGGACACGGTGCAATTCACATCAACAAGCTATGATAGCGATGGCATCATAGTAAACTATACATGGAATTTCGGAGATGGAAGCATTGCATATGGAAGCACTGTAACCCATCGTTTCGTCGATGATGGAACATATAATGTAACCCTCGTTATTATAGATGATGATGAAGTAACTGCGACAATAACAAAAAATATAACAGTAGCAAATGTTCCACCAGTAGCAGACTTTGTATGGCAGCCAACAAATCCAACTGATTTAGATGAAATAATATTTGATGCGTATCCGAGTTATGATAGCGATGGAAAAATTGTGAAATGGCAATGGGACTTGGGAGATGGAAATAAAAGCAGCGGAAGAATTGTAAGGCATAAGTATGCAGTTAATGGGCTGTATAAGGTTAAATTAACGATAGTTGATGATGATGGAGCAACTGTTACAAAAACAAAAAGCATAATGGTTTCAAATATACCACCAGTAGCAAACTTTACATGGCAGCCAACAAATCCAACAGATTTGGACACTGTACAATTCACATCAACAAGCTATGATAGCGATGGCATCATAGTAAACTATACATGGCAATTTGGAGACAATACAACAGCATATGGAATGAATGTAACCCATCTCTTTGCCAATGATGGAACATATAATGTAACGCTCGTTATCACAGATGATGATGGAGCAATTGCGACGATAACAAAAAGCATTGTTATTTCAAACATAAAGCCAAAAGCATTGTTTACTTTTTCACCGAAGCATCCTCAAGAAAAGAAAAAGATAAAATTTGATGCCAGCATGAGTTATGATAGAGATGGAAATATTGTAAACTATACATGGCATTTTGATGATGGAACAACTGCGTATGGCATTGTTGTATATCATAAGTTTGCGAAGAAAGGAGTATATGATATCAATCTTACTGTTACAGATGATGATGGAGCCACCAATAGTATTATTTCTGCTATTGAAGTGAAGGAAAAAGAAAAGACGCCGGGCTTTGAATTTGCCATAATAATTCTTGCTATTGCAATGCTGGCAATAATGAGGAAGCGAAGGATAGGAATATGGAGAATGTAAAGTTTATAAGAGATTCGCTGTATGGGAATATAAAAATAGATGGGGTTTTCCTTCAGTTAATGGAATCTCCAGAAATCCAACGTCTGAGCGGGATAAAACAGCTCGGCTTAACATATCTTGTTTATCCTGGAGCAAATCATACACGACTGGAGCATTCTCTCGGCACAAGCTATATGGCAAGAAAAATCGCTACTGCTCTCGATTTTAACGAAACCATTGCGGGCGTCGCCGCTTTGTTGCATGATATTGGGCATGGGCCGTTTTCTCATACTCTGGAATATTTGCAGCATCGCCGCATGGGCAAAAGCCATGTTGATATTACTAAGGAAATGATTTTGGGTCATCTTTTTCTTCCAGATTATGAGTATGGAATTACAATAAAAGATATCCTTTCTGATTATGGAATTGAGGCAAGGAAAATAGTTGATATGATTGAGGGAAAGACTTCAAAAATAGTTAATGGCGCCTTAGATGCTGACCAGATGGATTATTTAATGAGAGATGCATATTACACGGGGGTTGCTTATGGTGTTATTGACAGCGATAGAATAATACAGACGATGAAGTTGCATGATGGTGAGATTGTATTTGAGAAAAAGGGAATCAGTGCTTTGGAAAGCATGCTTGTTGCTCGCGCCCTAATGTATTCTTCTGTTTATTTGCATAAAACAGTCAGGATAGCTGAGCTTATGCTTGTTAAAGCTGTTGAGCTGGCGGAGCCATTTGATTTCTGGTATATGAATGATGGCGAACTCATGGAAAAACTAAAGAGTATGGGTGGTTATCAAAAAGAGATTGCATTGCGTTTAAAATACAGAAAGCTTTTTAAAAAAGCAATATCAATCAATCTTTTTGAATTAAATGAAAAGCAGCGTGAAGCTATTGAAGAGATGGATATCAAAGAAATGGAAATGAAAATAAGCAATAAAATTGGCAGAGAGGGATATGTTATAATAGATATGCCAGGCAAGGATATTTTACTTTCTGAGCCCCGCCTTAAAAAAATGGATATAAAAATAATAGATGGAGATAAAATAATTCCATTGCATGAATGCACGCCAATTGCACATGCCATTAAAGCAAGAGAAATAACTGAGTGGTCAATAATGATATGCACTCCAGAAAAGTATAGGGCAGAGGTAAAAAAATATGCAGAGAAAATGATATTTGGAGGATGAGGAAGAAACTAATTTTTGAGATGAGTTGCAAAAAACTTATAAAAATATAGGATATTATATGCTGAGGAGGATAAAATGACGCGAGGCAGCAGTATTTTTATGGTTGGCGTTTTGTTATTGGGGGTATATGTGACGAGCATACTCATATTTGGCGATGCACAAACATCACCAAATGTTGTATATGTTGATGACGATTTCAATGAAAGCACGACAGGATGGCAAATTGACCATTTTAACAAGATACAGGATGGAATAGATGCTGTTGCTGAAGGTGGAACAGTGTATGTTTACAATGGGACATACAATGAAAATGTTGATGTAACAAAGACAGTAACAATTATAGGAAATAATTCTGTGAGTTGCATTGTTCTGGCGCTACATTCAAATGACCATGTTTTCAATATCACTGCCAACTGGGTGAATATTTCTGGATTAACAGTAAAAGGAGCCGGTATTATTTACGCTGGGATTTACGTTGACCATGCTGAGCATTGTAATATTTCTCATATAAATGCAACAAACAATATATATGGAATATACTTAGATAATTCGGATAACAATACCATAATAAACAGCAC
Organism: Thermoplasmata archaeon; assembly: GCA_021162305.1. GTDB lineage: Archaea > Thermoplasmatota > E2 > UBA202 > JdFR-43 > JAGGXW01. Next base: position 2,871 of record JAGGYX010000160.1, read on the forward strand.
TGCATTTTTCAATGATTACTATGGTATTTACTTAGTGCACTCTGATTACAATGTTATCACTAAAAATAATTTTTCTTATAACGATGATGGCATTTATCTCTATTACTCGAATCATAATGTTTTGGAAAATAATACTGCAATGGAGAATAACAATTGGGATGTTAATATTTATTTAGCGAGTTATAACATGATAGAAAATACGACTGGCTCTGGAAACAGACCCATTGCATATTATGACTCCAATGTTAACATTGCAAATGCTACATTTTCTGAATTAATTTTATGGAATGCGGATTATTCTGTCATCAAAAATATTACAATTGAAGGTTCCTCCTTGCTTGACAACAATGGAATTATAATTAGCGATACTGATTACGCGAATTTAACAGACATAAATTCATCCAACAATTGTTATGGCGTATGGTTAAAAGATTCCCATCATAATAATTTAACCAATTTAACATGTACTCGGGGAGATACAGGAATATATTTATTTACCTCCAATTACAACAAAATCTCAAATTCCAATTTTTCAAATAATGAAGTTGGAATTTATATGAATGGGTATCATCAAAACCACAATTCCTTCTCCAACAATACTGCAATTGATGAGATGTACAGTGCATTTTCTGCAGATGATGACAGCCATTACAACACAGTTGAAAATTTAACTATAGCAAGTTATATTACAACAATTTCATTTACTTTCGACAATGGAATTTCAATAAGAGGCGTTGATGAGGCTCCTCCAAACCCTGCTGGCATGGAGGATGTTGGCAAGTATGTGAACATAACTCGCAAGACAGAAAATTCATGGATAAATATCAGCATTTATTATGAAGATGATGACCTTGAATTTGTTAAAGAAAATACGCTGAGGATATGGAGATATGACGGAACTACATGGGAGATGGTGAGCCAGCCAAATAATGTTAATGTTGGTGGTAATTATGTATATGCAAATATAACATCATTCAGCATATTTGCTCCTCTTGGAGAGCTTACGAAGGGGGTGCAGAATTTAAGAACGGGAGAACTTTTTATGACAATTCAAGATGCAATAAATGATGCTGATACAAGTGATGGCGATGTTATTGTTGTTCATGATGGAATATATAAAGAGAATGTCGTCGTAAACAAAAGTGTTACAATTATAAACGGTTCAAAGCCAATAATTGATGGAATGGGTGACGTTGCTTTCAACATAACTGCAAACAATGTAACAATAGATGGATTCAACATAACAAATTCAAGTTATGGAATAAAATGCAGTGCACTTGGATTTTATATAGCGAACAATACGATAAATGCCACGATTGATGGCATAAATATATTCCTGCACAATATAAGCTGCAACATGACTGGAAGTTCATCATTTGTAATAGGAGATTCTATCGTATACAAAAACACAGTAAATGCAACAAATAATGGAATTGTCATAAACGCAAGTTATTGGGGATGCAACATGTCAGATAATGCGATATTTGAAATAGGAAATTTCAAAATCATAGAGAATAACATTAGCTGCATGAACGGTATAAACATTTCAATGCATCATCTGGGATATAACCTCACTGACGATTCCTCATTCAACATGGGAAATCTTGCGTTCAACGGCAATATCATAAATAGCAGCGGTGCTGGTATCTATGTTGATGAAATAGAATATGTTGGTTACGATTTGGAAGATAATGCAACATTTACAATGGGCGATTTAGAATTCAATGACAATGTTATCAACAGCGATAATGGCCGTGGAATATACCTCTATGAAATCTATTACTTTGGCTATGAAATGTATGGCAATTCGTCATTCACAATGGGTGATATTCTTGTGAACAACAATGAAATAACAAGCTATGATTATGGAATTTATATCGATGATATTGAAGATTTTGGCTATTACATGTACGGCAATGCAACATTTGTTATGGGTAGCATCCAAATCAATGAAAACAAAATTAACAGCACAAGCTATGGAATTTATCTTGATGATATTTGTGATTTTGGTTATGAAATGGAGGACAACTCATCCTTCACAATGGGTGATATTCAAGTCAATGACAACGTTATTAACAGCACAGGTGATGGAATTTATCTCTATGGGATATATTATTTTGGTTATGACTACATGTATGATAATGCCTCTTTCACAATGGGCAATATAGAATTCAACGATAACATTATCAACAGCAGCAACTATGGCATATACATTTACTGGATAGGAGATTTTGGATATTATATGTATGGCAATTCTTCATTTGAAATGGATAGCATAATGGTAAATAGCAATATCATAAATAGTAGCAGTTATGGAATATATCTGGACTATCCAGTATATGACCTTGGTTGCTATATGTATGGCAATTCATCATTTGTTATGAATAATATACAATTCAATGACAATATAATAAATGCAAGTAGCGATGGTATATATGTTGACTACATAGAATATATTGGCTATGATATAGAAGATAATGCAACATTTGTCATGGGAAATTTAGAATTCAATGGAAACATGATAGGATGCAGCAATGGAATCCTTATAGACGACTATCTCTTCTATGAATGTGGCTATGGAATGTATGACAATGCAAGTTTTGTAATGGGCAGCATACAGTTCAATGATAATGTTATCAATGCAAGCAGCGATGGCATATATGTTGAGGACTGGTATGATGTTGGCTCCTATCTCCATGGAAATGCAAGTTTTGTAATGCAAAATGTTGAATTCTGCAGAAATATCATTGATGCCAGCTATGGTTTGTATTTCTACTATATGCCAAACTATTTTGGAGAGTATTTGTATGATAATGCATCGTTTGAAATGAATAGCATTCTATTCAATGATAACATCATAAATTGCACTGAATATGGAATATATTGTGAATATTACCTAGGCTATTTTGGTTATGAAATGTATGGCAATGCAACATTTGTTATGAATGATGTTGAATTCAACAACATCATGGATGGTGGAGGAATTTATATCTATGAAATTGAGGGTTTTGGAGAAGATATGTATGATAATGCAAGTTTTGTAATGGGCAGCATAATATTCGATAACAATATTATTAATTCAAGCAATGACGGTATTTACATTGACTATTTTGAATACTTCGCCTATTACATGTATGATAATGCAACATTTGTCATGAATGACGTACAGTTTGACAACAATATAATAAATGCAACGGATGGTTACGGCATTTACTTCTATTCCTATGAAAATGCTTATTACATGTATGATAACGCCACTGCAACATTTGGAAATGTAATTATGTGTAGCAATGTGATAAATGCAAGCAGTGATGGAATATACTTTGATATAGAGGATACTGGAGAGGAAATGTATGACAATGCCTCTGCTACTATAGATGGAATATACATAACAGATAATATCATTGAAGCAGGAAGCTATGGAATCTATCTTTATTACTATGATATGGGATATTATATGTATGACAACTCATCATTTGCGATAGATAACATTTACATACAAAATAATAACATAAGTGCTGGAGATGAAGCCATTTACATGGAATATGATTATGTTGCATATGATATGGAAAACAATGCATCATTTACAATGAATGATATTTACATACAAAATAATAACATAACTACAGATGATGATGGAATTTACATATACTACTATGACTATGATGTTGGCTATGATGCTTGTAATAATGTCACAATAAAAATGCCCTACTATTACATTTTCAATAATAATATTCTTGCAGATGGTTATGGAATATCTTTCTATACATATAGTAATCCAGATGACATATATGACAATGCAATTGTTGATTTTGGAGCAATTTATATAGACAATAACAACATTAGCTGTGATTATGGAATATATCTATACTTGGAGGATATGCCAGAAAATAGCTATGATAATGCAGTGCTGACATTCAATGATATAGTCATCACGAATAACATAATATTAAACTGCACTTATGAAGGAATTTACATTTATGTTGACGATGTGCCTTATTATCCGGAGGATGACTCCCAGTTGATATTCGGAAACATAATAATTTCAGAAAATGAATTGCGAAATTGTGGCAATGGCATTTATATTGAATATAACCCAGAAACTTATGAAAACGTGCAAGGCTACTATGGCTATATAAACATAACAGATAATGTTATTACAGATATAACCAATGATGCCATCTACATTTATTATTATCCGTATGCCTACGATTCTTCAGCCATATACATGAAAGGCACGAATATATGGAATAATACAATTTCAAATTGTAGCGATGGTATCTATATAGGGGGTGGTATTTACAATGATTCAACCGCTATTTTGAACATGAATGGCGCCATAATAAACAACAACACCATTTCCAATTGCTCTGGTTATGATAGCGGAGTACATATTGAAGACGTAGATGGAAATGAAATTACGAATAACACGCTGTATAACTGCAGTTATGGCATTGCATTGATTAACTCGGATAACAATTACGTTTTCAATAACACCATATATGGCGTTACGGCGGAAGATGCATGCGGCGTTTACCTTGAAAATGTGAATGAAAGCAAATTCATAAATAATAGCATTTTCGACTTTGAAATGGTAACTGGCACTGCAACTGGAATTTATGTTGGATATTCATGTAACAATACTTTCGATGGTTTATATATACACAAGTTGGATATGGCGGTTCAGCAGGATTATGGTATTGTGATGAAAAATTCCAGCAATAACAGCTTTAACCACGTTGAGATATATGATTTGAATGGTGGGCTGGGATATGGCATATACATCCAGAATTCAGATAACAATACATTCAATGATACATATATTCATGATGTAAACTCCACAATTGCTTTCGCATTTCATTCTGGCATTTATAGCATTGATAATATCATAACAAATATGACTATAGCAAGTTATCCAACAAAAATTTCATTTAAATATGGATATGGAATTGCATTGAAGAGTGTGAAAAGAGAAGAAGTGTATCCAAATGATGGATTGCTGCCAATAAATAAATTCCTTAATATAACTGGCATTATTCCAATTTCATCATGGATAAACATAACATTTTATTACAGCGAAGAAGACATAGCAAATGTAAATGAAAGCACTCTTGCTTTATATGAATGGAATGGAAGCAAATGGAATGAAGTTGAATCAAATCTTGACACGGAAAACAATACAATAAATGCAAATATAAGCAGCTTTAGCATATATGGAATATTTGGAGAGTTGAATTATTCATATACACTGCATAAAGGATGGAATTTGATTACAGTGCCAATAAATGTAACATGGCATGCATATGATTTAGCATCGTTTATAAATCAGCAATATGGTGGGGCAATATGCACAACAATTGTTATGCTATCTAATCAGCATCATATAGGATGGGTTGCAGCAATGCCAGATTTAAATAACTTTACAATACATCCTGGCGTAGGCTACTGGGTTTTTGTGAGCAGCAATATAACACTAAACTGGCATGGAGAACTTGCTTCCGTTGATATAAACTTGCAACCCGGCTACAATCTCATAGGATGGACTTCATTGCAGAAAGGAAATGCAAGTGTTGCATTGCATAAAATAAAGAATGCAAGCATGGCAATAACATGGAATGAAAGCATGGCTAAATATGAGATACATATGAAGACGCCGTGGGGATATCATGGAGATAATTTTGCTTTGCCAATAGGCAAGGGATTCTATGTATAT
>JAGGYX010000211.1 GCA_021162305.1 Thermoplasmata archaeon
CCCATAGGATATGTTATTCCTTTACTTTCTCTTAATCCATATATATTTAAAATTTTATTATTAAAAATAATGCATTTTGAATAAACAGATGCAATGCCCGTAAAATTTGTTGAATTTATTAGGTTTGCCTCAATGAGAATATCATGCGAATAGCCAACAATAACACCAACGCCAGCTGGCGTCGCAACGCCATTTTGCTCTAATGTGCCTGTTATGCTATATATTTTGTTGTTTGTAGCTTTCACATGCTGCGAGAATGCAATCTCTATTCCAATCATATCTCCATTTTTTATGATGTTGTTCCTTATACTGAAATTACTGCATTGCTCGCATACTATTCCAGATGAATTGTATATCTCGTTTTCATATATTGCAGAGTCCCATGAGGAAGATGCATATATGGCTACATCTTTTCCTTCTATTTTGTTTTTAAATATTGAATTATTGGATGAATATCTCATGAAAATAGCCGAGCATGGATAGCTCCCATTCAGGTTTGCAAAAACATTTTCTCTTACAATATTATAGCTGGATTTATAAAATGAAATTCCATTTGCATATTCTATTTTATTATCCATTATGCAATTTTCATCTGATGTAACATATATTGCAGCATGAGAATAACCAGAATTTCTCATGGTGAAATTTTTTATTGTAACACCGTTAGCCATTATCTTTACAACAAATCCTTTTTTGCAGCCATCTATTATTGTTTTTTCCCTATTCATTCCAATTAGCTTCACGCTTTTATCCACAACAATATTTTCTTCATATATGCCAGGATAAACTATTATTGTATCGCCATTGCTTGCATTGTTTATTGCATCCTGTATGCTGCTATAATTTCCCTCGCCTGAGCCGCCGACGTATAAAACATTGTTGGATGAATAAACTTTATTTTGAGGCATAATTGCAAAAATAAGGCAAAAAGCCATTATAATTGCCAAGCTCTTCATTTTACCTCCAAAAATATAATGGAGGAGGCTAAAAATACTTTCGCAATGTTTTTTAAAAAATCTGCATTTATAATAACATGAAAAAGTTAATTTTTCTATTGTCCCTCCTTCTCGTTCCATATGCAGCTGCAGATGGAGTTTTCTTCCATCATTATTATGAGGATGTATATGAGCCAAGCCAGAAAGCGATAATATTTTTTGATAATGGAAATGAGAAACTAATATTACAGGTGAGATATGAAGGAAATGTCTCAGATTTTGGCTGGATTGTTCCATTGCCTTCTGTGCCAGACATGGAAAAAGTAGATGCTGAAATTTTTTATGAACTGTCTCTACTTACTTCTAATGAAAGTCTCAATTGGGGAGGCGATTACCATGGTAAAGACGGAGTTACTTTGATAAAACAGGAGCAGGTTGGCATATATAATGTTTCCATTGTAAATGCAACAAACGCTTCATTGCTCATTCAATGGGCGGAAAAACATGGATATGTTCTTCCAAAAGGAATTGATGAGGCGGTTCAATACTATATTGAAAAGAAATGGTGTTTTGCCTTAATGAAAATAGATATTGAGGCATATATAAAAGAAAGGATAAAATGGCTGAATGAAATAGATAATAGAATAAAAAATGTATCTGATGCAGAAAAATATCTCACAATTGATTTAATCAAAGATATTTCATTAAAAAAATCTTATAATGAATCGATAGCAAGTAAATTGGGAATAGAAAATAGTTATGACTATGGAAAATGGAAATGGCTTTATCATGAATACTGGGGATGGAAAAGTTACGAAGAGCTAAAAACATGGATGTATTTTGATGTTAAATACTCTATAGAAAATGAAATAGAGGAAAAGGGATACAATGAAGTTATGCAGAAATACGAGAAGCATGGTATATATGCAATTGATAAACATGACTTGATAGACAGAATATGCTACAGAATATATGAAGATATAAAAGAAGGCAAATTATATTCAGAATCGATTGCTTCTTCAATAAATTATTTCAGCATTTATGATTACCATTATCTGGTAGAAAAATACAATGGGAGGAGAAATGAAATCGAAGAAAATGTTATGGAAATAGTCAAATCAAAGATTGGTGTGGAGGAAATAAAATACATGATGCATCGAGGCGATATACAGCCAATAGAATTCATATTTAAAAGCAACGAAACTGTTTATCCTTTAAGAATAACATCATTAAATGGAAAAGCAACAGAGGTGCTTCTTTATGTTTTTTCAGATAAAGAAAGCCATCCAAAAAATTATGAATTTTCAGTAGAGTATAGCAATTGGGTTGCCCCAGAAGATGTAATGAACTATACGACATTAAGCAGAATCATTCACAAAAAATTTTATTTAACAAAACTCAGAGCTGTAATAAAACCAGAAAAAATGGATGAAGACATTGAATTTTCAAATTATACGGAAATGTATACGGGGACGCAGCCTAACAGGAGCACAATATATCCTGTTATAGCCATTGTTGCAATACTCTCGTTCTTAATTTTTAAAAGGTTTCAAGGAAGGCATAAAATCAAATAAAAACCATGGAATGTCAACATCTCCATGAAATGGAATAACTATGCTCCATGTCCCAAAAATGGGCTTCGGCATCGGAGTACGCCAGCCCTCCCAGTAATTGTGGAAAAATAGATTTGAAGGCGGCAAATATTCCTCAAACCAAAATCCTGCGTGTCTTTCATTCCCAATAAAATCATTACCAACAATCATATTTTTCCTGCATTTTCTTCCATATCCTTCCAAGAATAAGCCAATTCTACTATTTTTAATAACGTTGCCGGCAATTGTATTTTTCCTTCCTTCTATATAC
>JAGGYX010000065.1 GCA_021162305.1 Thermoplasmata archaeon
TATAGCCAATATCGCCGCCAAAACAACTGCCGCCACCACAACAATGAGCACCAAACGCATTGGAAGCCCTTCTATACCTCTTTTATCTCTTATAAAGCCTCCCCACATTTTTCCACCTAATTGATATTATTTATTGATTTAAAAAAATTTCCTTGCCCTGTGCTTTAATGATATGTTAAAGCCCGCCCCGCATTATAAAAGCAGAAGAAATGCAGAATCGTTGGCAAGGATAAAATAAGAGAATTTTATGAAGAAAATTACTTATATTAAGCTGGGTTAACGAAAAAATGGAACTGCTATGGTATATCGCCCTCGTAATCTTCATTTCCTTGAGTGGAGTTTTAATGCCTGGTCCAATATTTGCCAATGCAATATATGAGGGGAGAAAAAATAAATATGCTGGATTTAAAATTGCTACAGGGCATGCCATAGTGGAAGTGCCGATAATAGTTTCTCTATTTTTGATAGGAAGATTTGAATTTCCTTCAATGGCAAAATCATTAATAAGTATTGTTGGAGGCATATTTCTGCTTTATCTTGCTATTACATTTTTTAAAAATAAAGAAAGAAGGGTAATAAAAGGGATTATGGCTGGAATTTTGCTTTCCAGCCTAAATCCATATTTCATATTGTGGTGGCTTACTGTCGGCTTCAATCTTGCTATAAAAGCTTCCTATTTCGGCTTAATTGGATTACTCAGCCTTATAGTATTTCATGAAAGTTGCGATTTTTCATGGTATGGATTTATAACAATTTTATCAAATAAAGGAGCAAGATTTCAGAAAATTGAAAAATTTGCAGCTTTATTGGCATTTTCATTACTTCTGTTTTTTGGAATCTATTTCATATATAATGGCATAGAGGAAATGGCGAATCACTTGTAGCATTTTCGCTCTTTAAAAATCATATAAAAGGTTTTATTAAATGATTTTCTTTTCTCATTGTGTACATTCGCCAGCCTATAGTAGCAGTCCTCGGTCATGTAGACCATGGAAAAACGACATTATTAGATTATATTAGAGGGACAACTGTTACAGCAAAAGAAGCTGGTGCAATAACACAGCATATTGGGGCAACTGAAGTTCCATTGGATGCAATAATGAAAATCTGTGGCTCATTGTTACATGGGAAAAAATTTAAGGTGCCAGGTTTGCTTTTCATCGACACCCCTGGTCACTTTGCTTTTATTACGTTAAGAGCCAGAGGCGGCGCCCTCGCCGATTTGGCTATACTTGTCATTGACATAAATGAGGGTATCATGGAGCAGACTGAGGAATCGATAAAAATTTTGAGGGAATATAAGACGCCTTTTGTTGTTGCTGCAAATAAAATAGATGCTATACCGGGGTGGCGAAGCGTTGATGGCGTGTTATCAAAAAGGCTTGAAAAGCAGAATGAAGGCACACGTAAGGAATTTGACGAAAGATTATATGGACTTATTGGGAGATTATATGACTTTGGCTTTTCTGCAGAGCGTTATGATAAAATAAGGGATTTTACAAAAAATGTTGCAGTTGTTCCAATCTCCGCTAAGACAGGCGAAGGAATACCAGAGCTGCTAATGATTTTGATTGGACTGGCTCAACGCTTTTTGGAGAAAAATCTGGAAAGTGAGGAAAAAGCAGGCAGGGGAGTTGTTCTTGAAGTTAAAGAAGAGCGTGGTCTTGGTGTTACCATAGATGCAATAGTTTATGATGGTATTATAAAGAAAGGAGATAAAATTGTGATTGGAGGAAAAAATGAGCCGTTTGTAACAGGCATAAGAGCATTGTTGAAACCAAAGCCGTTGGATGAGATAAGAGAGCCAAGCGATAGATTTGACAGCGTGGAGCAATGCAAGGCGGCATGTGGAATAAAGATTGCAGCCCCAGATTTGGAAAAAACATTTGCGGGAGCACCATTCAAAGTAATAGAAAATGAAGAGGAGGATATTAAAACAATAAGAAATGAAATGAAGCTTGATGTTGATTTGCAGGATGAGGGAATAATAATAAAAGCAGATGCTATTGGCTCATTGGAAGCATTATCATTTTTGCTAAGGAATAAAGGAATAGCTATAAGAAAAGCCGAAGTTGGAGATATATCAAAGCGGGACATTATGGAAGCGATGACAAATGCAAATCCTTTGAATAGAGTTATTGTTGGATTTAATGTAAGATTGCTTGAAGAAAATAGCGAGGATGTTGAGGTTATAATAGAGCGAGTCATATACAAACTCATAGAAAAATTCGAAGAATGGAGAGAAAAGAAGCAAAAGGAAATAGAAGAGCAGAAAAGAAAGGAAATAACATATCCCGGTATGATTTTATTATTGCCAGATTATGTTTTTCGCGTTAGCAAACCAGCTATTGTTGGCGTTCGTGTAATAGCGGGAGAGATAAGAACTGGACAGAAGCTCATAAGAGATGATGGAAAGGTCGTTGGAAAAATAAAAAGCATTCAATCTGAAAAGAAAAGCATTTCAGTAGCAAAGCAGGGAATGGAAGTTGCTGTTGCAATAGAAGGGGCAACAGTTGGAAGACAAATAAAACCGGGACAGACTTTATATGTTGACATAAGCCAAGGAGAAATAGATAAACTATTGGAAATGGAACTGACATCAGATGAAAGGGATACGCTGGAAAAAATCATAAAAATAAAAAGAAAATGGTAGATTTGTTTAACTCTATTGTTTACTCATATTCCTTGTATTGCCACAATAACAGCAGCAAAGCAACAATGGAAAACACAAGGGGAATAAGAGGCAATATAGAATATGATGTAGAATCATAAGCAATGCTGATACCTGCTGTTGCTCCTGTATTCCATGCATTGAAAGAAGTATTAAGATAAAATCTAAATAACACAGACAATACACTTCCAAAAATGAGAGATGAAACAATAAAAGCCAGGTGCTTCTTTTCCATAGCATTTATTCCTATGGCAACATATATAGCTCCTGCAAAAATTTCGGTATAGGATAGAATTAGAATTGTTTCGTTGTAATTATGAAGCAATGAACTTGCAATCGTGGTGTTTATACTTGCATTATCTAAAGGAATATTGAGGAAAAGTTCCATTTCATGAAAGTAAAGAATGCCATAAAATCCATACAGGAAAAACCATAGAGACGCAAAGAAAATTAGGATGGAAGCAACTAGCACAGGCTTATTCAATTTTTCAAATTTTTCTGCTATACTTTTGAATGGCTCTTTTAATTCTCTTGGATGCATTACAATTCCAGCAATTGTTATAATTATTCCAGCGATAAATGAAAAGAAAAATATTGCATATATATCCCCTCCAAATAAATTAAACGCATTCCATCCCCATATTCCAAGCACAATGAGAATAACTCCTGCTAAAGTAATTATTTTTCTCATTTGTTTAATAAAATGTTAGCATTATTTAATATTGCGATTTTTTATGAAAACAAAAGGGGCAGCAGGTAAAGGTTTTTAGCGTAATGCTAAAAGCCTCCCTGCATATTTGAAAGATAATGAAGGAAAATTGGTAAATAGCAGGGGATGGTAAAATGGGATTGATGGAAAATATTGAGGAGTGGAGAAGGAAAAGAATACGGAAGAAAATAGATAGAGCCATACAAAAAAGAATGCCTGTAGAAATTAGAATAAAAGGAGGAATTTCAAAAGGAATTTATTACATTTGTGTCAATGATGTTCCTGTGATTCAAGAAAAAGGGTTGCAGCGGCGAGAAGTCGATTGACTACAATCGCTCAAGAATTGAAAAGGAAGGGAATTGATGTAATAAAAGGTTGAGAGAATTATCATATTCCATTTACATAGGGTCATAAAAGATGTTGCTTGTTGAGAGCAACCATTATCTGGTGTATGGAGTATTTAGAACAGATGTTTATTAACAAAAAAACTGTTACATAATTGGTGAAAATATGGTATATAACGGGAGGTGTAAATCAGGTAAAGTTAAAACAGAAAAGGTGGAGATTGTAGGAAAAATAAAAATTCCATCAAAAAATATTGAAGAGAAGGGCAGAATACAATGGTTCATTCATTCATCTCTTTCTGAATTGCCCGTAAGAGATGTAACTAATGAAGATGGCAGAGGACATAAAACAGAACCCCATATAGAAATAGAGGTAGAAAATTATTTATCAGAATGCTATCAGTCAAATATTTCAGGACATCTTGATAGTGATGAGAAGTATCTGTTTTTGGTTACCCGATGCCTAAATAAAAATATGGAGGAATACGGTAAAAATTATTTTGTTGGTTACATGATAAAAGAAGAAGAACTGCACCTTAGAGATGAAAAAGGAAATGAATGGAAAGCAGTTAAAGGAAAAACCTTCATTTATCCGTTTAACAAAGCACTTCTGTATTATGAAGTGTATCCTACTATTTACCGCTTGAAAAAAAGTAGATGAAAAAGATACTAAAAAGATTTTAAATCATTTTAAACATAAGCACAACATTCTCCAAGATTGTATTAAAGAAATAATACGTTTGGATGAAAAGAACGAGAATGATAATAAAACATGCATAGTGTTGAGAGGTGGAAAGTGCGAATATGAAAAAGAATGTTTGCGATGGAATTATGAGAGATAGTTTATTTCAAGGATGATGAAGGAAATTTAGTGGATAGTTTGAATGAGGGAAAATAAAAGGAAAATAGATAACTATAAAAAGCAACTATCAATTTACTCTAAAATGGAGGAAAAAATTGCAAAAATATCTTCCTCTCTTCTTCTAATTGCGATTATATTAGTAATTTTAAGTTGCATACTCCCTTGGAAAACCCTTTTTATAAGATATGAAGACGAAGAAAACGGAGAAGTTTATTTTTATGAATATAATTTTTTAGTGTGGGGAATACATATAATTTCTCCCTCCTTTTATAGCATCGGTGGCACAATCCATAATATGAGTTATGGAGAAGGATGGAGATTTTATTGGAATTTGAGACCAACCCAAATTATTTTGGGTCCAGAATACTCATATACAATAGATGCTCGAACTGGAGAAATCATAGATAAAAAAGCGAATTATCCCCATAGTCTGCTCATAAATGACTTTTTTATTTTGTTATCTTTTCCACTACTGATACTATCTATAATCGTGGGAACTGCAGCTGTAAACGAGGTGAGTAAAACCAAAATTAAAGAAAATAAAAATTCTCCAGTAGCATGGATTTTTGGAGCAGGGTTTTTGATAATTTTATCAGTTTTTTTATTTTGGTTTGGATTTAAAAATATTACTAAATATGCACAGCCAATATTTTCAGAGAATTTGAAATGGTCATATGGAATTATATTTCCTATTCTTTCTGTTATCCTTTTTTTGGCTGTTTCTCTCATTATGTTTTCTTCACACAATAGCAAAAACAGCAAATAAATAATATGGAAAATGCAAAAATTCAAAAAATTTTAAAAAAAGAAAATACTCTTTATTAGTAACCCGAAAAGATTAATAAGCCTTTTATTCTTATTTTTAGGAGATAAAATGAGAATGTGGAGGAAGAATTTGAAAGACGGAAAACTGCAACTAATGTTGATTAATTTTATAATTATTGAGGCAATTGCTTTTATGTATAAAAATCAAAAATTTACTTACTATTCTACAAAATGGTAGATTTTTTTCCGTACAAGCCAAGAAAAGGGCAGAAAGAAATAATACAGGAAATAGAGAAAGCCCTGCAATCAAAACAAAATTTTGTTTTTGAAGCTCCAGCAGGCACAGGAAAAACAGTATGTGCTTTAGCCCCATCTTTAAAATATGCCATAGAAAATGACCTTGCAATACTCTATATAACCAGAACAAACTCCCAGCAGCAGCAGGCAATCAGAGAATTAAGAAAAATGGCAGAGAAAGAAGAAATGAATGTAGTGGGGGTGCAGGGAAGAGCAAACATGTGCTTGCTTATAGAAAATATTCCTTCTTTAAGAGGGAGCAATGAAGAAATAACTCGTTTGTGTTCTGCCAGAAAGAAAAAAAGCATGGAATATCTGAGGGGGAAGAAGCACATAAATAGATGTATATTTTATGAAAACTTTATTTTAAATAAAGACAAGCTGGATTTCAGAGGAATTATATCTGCTGAAGAAATGATGGAATATGGAAGGAAGCATAAAATATGTGCATATGAACTGAACAAGCTTTATATGAAAAAAGCAAGAATTGTTATAGCTCCGTATATTTATCTTTTTGATGAATTTTTGAGAGAGAAATTTATAACTTGGTTTCCGTATCCATTTGAAAAAACAATCCTTATTGTTGATGAAGCTCACAACTTGCCAGAATTTGCAAGAGAAGTGAATAGCATTTCGCTGTCAATAAATACTGTAAAAAATGCAATAAAAGAAATGAAAGAATACAATGTGAGAAGTGAAGATATTACACATCTTATTGAAACTTTATTAAAAATTTTTGAAGAGATAGATGAAGAAATGGAAAGGAAAAAGCTTGAAGACATGTTTATTGGAAGCAGACTTGAAGAAGAAATGGAAGAAAATGGAATTGGAAAGAGAGATGTTGAAATGGTGGCAGAAAAAATGATTTCATATGGAGAGATAATATCTGACTTAAAAGAGAGTCAGAACATATTGCCCCGCTCTTTTTTAAGAAGCATTGGAAACTTCTTTCAAAAATGGTATTCATTTGATGAAAGATGGGTTAAAATAGCAGAAAAAGGCAGAATGGAAGGCTATTGCTTGGATGCATCAATAGCAACTTCAATTTTAAAAGAATTTTATTGTAGCATACATATGTCTGGCACACTCGAACCTTTAAATGAGTATATAAAAAGTATTGGAATAGAAGCAATAACAAAAAAATTTTCATCGCCATTTCCGAAAGAAAACAGGAGAGTTGTTTATGTTAAAAATTTAACAACAAAATATTATATGAATGATGAAATGCTTGAAAGAATAGGAAATGAAGTGGCAAAAATATGCAATGGGATTGACAGGAACATTCTCGTTTTCTTTCCTTCATATAATATACTGGAGAGATTTTTGGAAAAGAAATTTGAGATTGAAAGGAGCATATATGTCGAAAGAAAAAATGAAAAGCAGGAAAAATTAATGAAAGACATAGAAAAATTTAGGAAGAATGGCGGAGTTTTTCTTTCTGTAATAGGTGGGCGAGTTTCTGAAGGAATAGATTTTCCATCTGAGCAGGCAGAACTCGTTATCATAGTTGGCATTCCGTATCCGCCGCCTTCTGCCAGGCTGCTGGCTTTGCAAAAATATTATGATAGCAAGCTTGGAAATGGATGGAAATATGTTGTGGAAGCTAAAGCAATAAGGAGAATGACCCAAGCTATCGGCCGCCTTATAAGAAGTGAGAGTGATAAAGGAATGGCAGTAATACTGGATGAAAGAGCAAGCCGATTTAGAAAATATATTGGGATGGAGGAATGCAAGAATGCTTTGGAAGAAGTGAGAAAATTTTTCAGATAGTTATCTTCTTTCCTGCTTCGTTTCTCTTCCATTTTCCAAAATCGGGCATTTTCGAAATTGTTGCAAAATCAAAAACTGGTCCATCTTTGCAAACTCTGTAACCATTGATTGAACAGCTATCACATATTCCAATGCCACATTTCATATATCTTTCCAGACTTGCCTGCATGTCCATTCCATTTTCCTTGCATATGTCAAAAACTTTTTTCATCATTATTTCTGGACCACATGTGTAAACGATGTCAAACTCCCGTTCATCAATCAATTTTTTCATTAGATCAGTGGCAAATCCTTTAAAGCCATGACTTCCATCATCTGTTGCAATATGTAGCCTCGCTATCTTTGCCAGTTCATTTTCAAACAAAAGCATGCTTTTTGTTCTTGCAGCAAGAATAACATGCTTCTCTCCTTTATATTTTTTAATTAAGGGAAGCAAAGGTGCAATTCCAATGCCGCCTGCCACAAACAAAGCTTTTTCTCCTTTTTCAGTAAATCCTTTTCCATATGGTCCTCTTATTCCGATTCTGTCTCCTTTCTTCATTTCATATAATGCGTGAGTGGCTTCTCCAACTTTCTTTACCGTTATGGCTTGCATTTCTCCAATATGGCTTAATGACATTGGAATTTCATCTATGGTGGGAATCCATATCATAACAAACTGTCCTGGCTCGGCAAGCCTGCATTTTTCACAAGAGAAAAATAATGTTTTATGATAGCTATCATGAATAATGACTTTTTCAATTTTATAAAGCATAAAGGCAATCAATTTATATATTAAAATATATTTCCAAACAATGGCACGAATGCATGCAAGGAGAAAAGGAAAATCATCATCGAAGCATCCAGTTGAGAGAATACATCCAGAATGGAGTTTGAAACCAGAAGAAATAGAAGAAAAAATATTGAAGCTTGCCGAAGAAGGCAAGCCGCCAGCGATGATAGGTTTGATTTTGAGAGATGTATATGGTGTGCCTGATGTTAAAGCCGCACTGGGAAAGAAACTCACAAAGGTTCTGGCTGAGCATGGTCTTGCACCAGAAATTCCAGAAGATTTGGCAAATCTGATTGACAAAAGAAATAATTTGATTAAACATCTCAACAGGCATTCGAAAGATTTACACAATAAACGAAGATTGCAACTCATAGAAGCGAAAATAAAAAGACTGGTAAAATATTATAAAAGAGAAGGAAAACTGCCGGAGAAATGGAGTTATACATGATTTTCTAGCACTCATTATTTTCAAATCTTTATATGGGCCTGACTCACGGAAGAATTATTAAATAAAATTTAGGCGATAGCATGGATAAAACTTCATTCGAACTCCAACCAACCCCTCCTTATAATTTTGATCTGCAGTGGAAATTTTATTCTTCATCGAAGGAGCCGCAGCCAGAAATTTATAAAGATGGCATCTGGAGACGGGCTTTCAAAATTGGAGATAGATTAGTTCCGGTAAAGATTACTTTTGTTGGCACGGTAGAAAAGCCAAAGTTGCGGGTTAACGCATCCTCCAAACTCGATGCGAAAGAGAAGAGATATCTGTCGGATAAAATAGTAGATATTTTTAGATTGAGGGATGATCTGAGAGGGTTGTATAATTTTATGGACAAGGATGAAATACTTCTTGAGATAAAAAACAAACTTTACGGTCTGAGACCGCCGGGAATCGGGGCGAGCATATTTGAGGGAGCCATCAGAGTAATAATTCAGCAGCAGATTTCCTTACGGGTTGCCTATGTCATGACAGGGGAGTTGGTCAGAGGATTTGGAGAGAAAATAGAAATTAATGGCGAACCATATTACGATTTTCCTTCGCCCGAAGTGTTGGCAAATGCCGATGAGAACGAATTGAGGAAGTGCAAGTTATCCCGCCAAAAAGCCAGATATATCAAAGAACTCGCACTGAAAGTTGCCGATGGATACGATTTGGAGAAAATCAGAAAGATGAACAACGAGGAAGCTATTGAAGAGTTGATGAAGTTTAGGGGAATTGGAAGGTGGACTGCCGAGTTGATATTGATAACGACATTGGGGAGAATGGGTCTTTGCGTTCCCGACGATCTCGGAGCCAGAAAAGCGGTTTCATATTTCTACTTTGACGGGAAACTTCAATCCGGCAATGCGGTTAGAAAATTCACGGAAAGGTGGGGTGAGTTCAAGGGGTGGGTAATTTATTATTTAATATGTGCTTATAATATAGAAAGTAGAAGGAAGGTGTGAAATATGGAAAAACAAAAACTATATGAAAAGGGGTTGGAGAATTATTCAAAAGCGGCGGTGTTTTTAACAAATGTTTTACTATTGCTTTGGTTTGGATTCGCCGCTTACGGTATGTCTGCATTGAAACTTGGGGGATTACCGATAATTTCCCTTACTTATCTGCTATTTGCCATCATAATGTTGGGACTCATTTTAAGGAAACATCTGTGCACACACTGCTATTATTACAACAAATTATGTGGCACGGGCTGGGGTAAATTGAGTTCGTGTTTATTCAAAGAGAAATCGGGCAATTACGAACTTGGAATGAAACTGGCGGGTTTGACCTGGGGGTTATTGACAATTATTCCAATCATCATCATTCCCGTTGCGATGTTTCTGCACGGGGAATTTTTAA
>JAGGYX010000052.1 GCA_021162305.1 Thermoplasmata archaeon
CCTTTATTGTCCAGAAATTTAAGTTGGTTGGTGTTCCACCCTGCAAATCTACTTGTATGGTAACACCAGTTGCATATACATTGCCATCATTGTCAATAGCAATGTCACGAAGTAAATCAGCGAAATGTTTGTCATATTCTTTATGCCAGAGCAAATTGCCATTGCCATCGTATTTCAGAATGATATAATTTGTAAACAATGAAGAAAGCTCAGAAGGCGTATATCCAGCTCCAACTATGCCTCCAATATATATGTTTCCATTAGCATCGATGGCAACAGCTTCTCCAACATTTGTTGCAACATTGCTTTTTTGATAATCTTTCTCCCATATTAGTTTTCCGCTGCTATCATATTTCTGCGTCCTTATTACTGTCGCTTGTCCCTGACTTACAGAGCCAGTTACAATAACATTTCCCTCGTCATCGACAGCTATGCCATATATTTCACCTATTGACCCTCTCTCACCATACCTATAATTTTCCCATGGTTGCATCAAAGGATAGTAATCATTGTTGTTTTCATCAATGTAATAGGGTGTATCTCCTATTCCGTCTCCATTTCCATCGCTTCCAGAATAATCATCCCAGTAGTTGCCAAGATAGTTTGTATATGTGTTTCCATTGTATGTATATGTTATTGGCGAGGGAGAATGCCATGTATTGTTGGAGGAACCATAAGAATTAACATTGTTACTGTTATTTATGAAATTATTCATGTAAATTGAATTGCTGTTAGAATAAACCAGTTCGATGCCTTCATAATTGTGGTTACTGATTATTGTGTTGGTGATGGCGCAGTTGGTAGAAGACCACAGCCTGATGCCATACTCATTGTTGCTGGCTATGGTGTCGATAATGGTGCAGTTGGTGGAATGCCACAGCCTGACGCCAGTCAAGTTGTTGTTGATGGCATTGGTATTGGTGATAGTGCAGTTGGTGGAATAATACAACAAAATGCCATACTCGTTGTTACTTACAGTGGTGTTGGTGATGTTACAATAAGATGAGAAGCCAAGTTCTATTCCCTCACTGGCGTTGCTCACATTCTGGTTTTCTATAGTTACATTGGTACAATTGGCAAGTATTATTTGTCCTGCTCCTGATGGAACCGTACCGCCATTTACATTCTTCCAGTAGTAGACTGGTTTGCCATTGACAGTATTGGAAGTATCGATAATGTGGGTGTTCCAGTAGGTAATGTCATAGCCCCATATCTCAATGCTATTACCTATCATCGTGGTGTCGATAATGGTGCAGTTGGTGGAATGCCACAGCATGATGCCACCTTCGTTGTTGCTTACAGTAGTGTTGATGATAGAGCAGTTGGTGGAACCCTCCAGCCAGATAGCATACCAGTTGTTGATGGCATTGGTATTGGTGATGAAGCAGTTGGTGGAATACCACAGCATGATGCCATAGTATTTGTTGTTGCTGACTGTAACATGTTCAATATGGCAGTTCTGAACATTATCAAGTTTTATTCCTGCATTGTGCCAGTCTGATCCGCTGTTCTGCACGGTGAAGCCAGAAATAGTCACATCATCTGCAATTATTTTTACAACATCTCCTGCATTGTTTCCATCTATTATTGTTGTATTTTTATCTTCTCCAATAAGATGAATTGATTTATCTATTACAACATTTTCATGGTAGATGCCGCTGTACACAAAAATTGTATCTCCATCATTGGCTGCATTTATTGCATCCTGAATTTTTGTATAATTTCCTGCTCCACTTCCTCCAACATATAATATATTTCCTCCTCCCTGCTGTGCCTCTGCCTTCCCTGCAATTTCATTTTTTTCTGGAATAGTAAATCCAGAAATAACAATATTCAAAACCAGAAGAAGCGTTATTGCATTTCTTCTTTTCGTTTATATCGCCTCCTGAAATTATATGGAATTTTTGGATTTAAATCTTTCTGTCATTTCTTTAGCCATTTTCCATATTTTATCTCCTATGTGATGAATATTCTCCACAGCTTTTCCTTTTCTTGTCTCTTTCATTTCTTTTCCATCCATCAACGCAATTCCTATGGCAAGAGGAAGAGAACGAGCATCGCTTACCCACACCATGTTGCCTGCTTTAATACTCTCATCTGCATCTATTATGCCAGCAGCCATGACGGCAGCGCCGTTCAGAATATGCTTTATTGCTCCATCATCTACGATGACATATCTTTTTTTAGCTTTCCATTCTTTTAAGCCCTCGACATTCAAAAATGGCTCACCTTTTATTATAAATCCTCTTACCTTTCCATTTATGATGAGCAGTTTCATTTTTTCATAATCTGCAATTTCCATGCTTCCATCTATAATGCAGCCTAAGCTGTTCTCAAGCTTTTTAAAAATCTCCTTTTTTTCCTTTTTGCTTACCATGTGGCGATTTTTCAGCATGCAATAATATCAATTAAAATTAAATATTGTTTTCATTTTCAAACCATGGATATTATTTCAATGCTTGAAGAGACTATAGGAAAAGAAAAAATTCTCTCAAGTCAAGCTGAGCTTTATTCTTATGGTTTCGACGCAAGCATACATCATGCAATGCCAAGCGTTGTTGTGCAACCAAGAAGCGAGGAAGACATTGTTGAAGTCGTTAAAATTGCTCATGAGCATGCCATTCCTATTATAGCCAGAGGGGCTGGCACCGCATTAAGCGGGCAGGCGGTGCCAATAAAAGGAGGAATTATTCTTGATATGGCAGCGATGAACAAAATAAAGGAGATAAAGATAGAGAATTTTTATTGTAAGGTTGAGCCAGGCGTGATATATGGAGAGTTGAATAAGGAACTTGCAAAATATGGCTTCTTTTTCCCTCCCTCGCCAGGCAGCGGCGATGTATGCACTATTGGCGGCATGATTGCCACCAATGCATCTGGAATGAGAGCCATAAAATATGGAGCCACACGCGACTATGTTCTTGGCTTGCGTGCAGTTTTTCCTCCTGGAAAAGCTTATGCATTGGGTTCATCAACTCTTAAAAATTCATCTGGCTATCAGATTGAACGCCTGCTTGTAGGGAGTGAGGGCACTCTTGGTATAATAACGGAAGCTACAATAAAAATAATTCCATTGCCAGAAAAAAGAGGCGTTGCTTTGGCATCTTTTGATACTCTTCATGATGCTGGAAAAGGGGTTGCAAACATAATTGCAGCTGGAATAATTCCTTCTGCCTTGGAAATAATGGATAAAGTGTGCATACAGGCTGTAAATAAATCAATGAATATTGGATTGCCGGAAGTTGAGGCGATACTCATAATAGAAAAGGATGGGAAGGAAGAGGAAATAAAGAAAGATATTGAAAGAATTGCAGAAATATGCAGAAAAAGCAATGCAAAAGACGTTGTTTTCACATTTGATGAGGAAGAAATGGCAAATCTGTGGAAAGGAAGAAAAGGTGTTCTGCCTTCTTTATCGAGATATGGGGGAAATAAAATTTCTGTCTCTCTTGCAGATGATATGGCTGTTCCAATATCAAAGATACCAGATGCTGTAAAAGCATTTCAGGAAATCTCAAAGAAATATGGCATACTTATTGGAACATACGGGCATGCTGGTGATGGCAATCTACATACAAAAATTTTGATTGACCCTACAAGCGAGGAAGAATGGAAGAAAGCTGAGAAAGTTGTTGATGAGATATATAAAGTTGTTTATGAGCTTGGAGGAATAGTTAGCGGGGAGCATGGAATAGGGATATCAAAGGCACCATGGATGGTCAAAGAGAACATAGAGCTAATGGAAAGAATAAAGGCTGCTCTTGACCCAAAAAACATAATGAATCCAGGCAAAATGATGCAATGGAAAGGAAGCATAATAACAAATTTGCGATATAGGTGATGAAAATGCTCGAAAAATATCATAAGGAAATTTTGACATGCACTGGATGTGCATTTTGCAAGAAAGCTTGCCAAATTTATTTTCATTCAAGGAAGGAAACAGATAGTCCAAAAGGGAGAATAATGATTTCATATGGCTTGCTCACAGGCGAATTAAAAGAGGATGATTCCATAGTAGAAGCCCTGCAAAAATGTGCTTTATGCAAGCTATGCGAGAGCGTATGTCCATCTATGATTAAAATAACAGATATAATAAAGGCAGCCTGTCATGATTTGCCGCTTCTTCCAGAGCATGAAAAACTCATAAATGAAATCGAAACATGGAATGAGCCAATAGAAGGGAAAAGGCTTTTCATAATAAATTCAAAAGACGAAAGTTTGGCAGAAATTGCAAAAAAAATAAAAGCAACGGTATGGCATGGGGGCTGCGCCGCCGCCATCGAAAGAATCGGCAGAAGAAATGAAATGGTAGGCAGGCTTGTTGAAAGAATTAAGGAAGCGGGCATAGAGAAGATAATATATTATGAGCCAGATTGCAAAAAATATTTTGAGGGGCTAAATGCAAGGAATATAATTGAATTTATAGAAAGTGTTGATTGCGATGAGAAATGTGCTATTCATATTCCATATGATTATGATGATGAATTCAAGGAAAAGGTGAAAAAATTGTTTGAAGGGAAAGATGTTATATACATTCATGAATGTTGCGGGGGCAGAATAGAATTCAAACGAGCTTTTTTCAAGGAAGCGAAAAAAATGGCAGAAGATGTGATTAAAAAAAGCAATGGAAGAAAATTGGTTACAGCGTCAATGGAATGCTATGAGCATTTAAAGAAATATGGCAATGTTATTGATTTGCTTCACTTAGCAAGATTTAAAGATTAAAAATAGGCATATTCTCCTGGAATCTTTGGAAATAAATTTGCATATTTTATTTCTTTGAATCCACATATGTACCTCGTAAGCCTCTCTATTCCTATCCCAAATCCAGCTGATGGATAGAGATATTTTGCTATCATGAGGTAATTTGAATATGTTCTGGTATCGATGCCACTTTTTCTCATTCTCTCGAGTATTCTATCATATTTATATTCTCTTTCTCACCCAGATAAAGCTTCTCCAAATCCTTCTGGATATATCAAATCCATATCTGCAAGAATGCCGGCGTTTTCTTCATATTCTCTGTCATAAAATTCTCTTTTCCATATTGGAAAATCAATAATCCATACTGGTTCTTCTGCTTCATTTGAAATCTCCTCTTCATAGTTTTCTCCATATTCACAATATGCTTCTTCAAATTTTATTCTTTCAAATGGGATTGATGGAAGCTTTGGCACTCTTTCAATTTTATCTGCTTCCTCTCCTTTCTCTATTTCCTTTATAACATTGAATATCATTTTCTCTACAATTTTCATCATGTCCTCTCTTTTTGCATTTCTTGCTTCCACATCCAGCTGTGTGAATTCTATTAAATGCTTTCCAGTAGCACTTTTTTCCATTTTTTCAAGCCTTACATTTGGAGAAAACGAAAAAATTTTTTCGAATGAAAGAAGTGCAATTTGCTTATGAAAAATCATGCTTTTTGTTAAATAAAAATCATTTTCATAATATCTTATTTTTGCCTCTATTGTTTCATGTGAAAGAGGGTCTGTAAAAGGAGATATGATAACTGGAGGAATTTCAATAAAACCCATGCTGTGTAAAAAATTTCCCATAACCTCTCTTATTTTATTCCCTACTTTTATTGCCACTTTTGTTTTTTCATTTTTATAAAAGCTTAGCAATTCATTTTCTATTTGAAGCATGAAAAAAATCATTGCGAGC
>JAGGYX010000191.1 GCA_021162305.1 Thermoplasmata archaeon
ATGATAAAGGGACGGGTGTAAAATGCATATATTATATGCTCGATAACTCGCCATGGCTTGAATATCATTTATCATTTAATGTAATTGGAGAAGGAATTCATGACTTATATTATTATGCAGAAGATAATGCAGGAAATAAAGAAAATATTAACCATATTCAAATAAAAATAGATGGGACTGCGCCGACGACGCAATGCCAGCTTTCTGGATATAAGGGTAATGATGGATGGTATATTACAAACGTTACAATCACGCTAACAGCAAGCGATGCCACCTCTGGCATAAACAAGACATATTATAGGTTGAATAATCAAAGCTGGCAAGAATATACGCAGTCATTTAAAATAACTGAAGATGGAGTATATACGCTATATTATTACAGTGTTGATAACGCCGGAAATGAGGAAGATGAGAAAACAAAAACGATAAAAGTTGATAAAGCTATGCCAACCGCAACAATAATAAAGCCAAGAGAAGGTTATCTTTACATAGAAGATAGAGAAATAATGTCAACTGTTTTTGGAAACACAATTATAATTGGAAAAATAACAATAGTAGTGGATGCATCCAATCATGAATCTGGTGTGAATAGAGTGGAATTTTATATAGACAACGTTTTGCAGAATACCATAATGGAGGAGCCATATACATGGGAGTGGAATTATCTTTCCATAGGCACCCATTTGATAAAGGTTGTTGCTTATGATAACGCTGGCAACTATGCAAGCGATGAGATGGTAGTAAAAATATTTAACATATGATGTTATACAATTGATGAAAATAGTTCCTGATACTTCTACGCTGATAGATGGAAGAATAACAGAATTAGTTAAAAATGGAAAGATACAGCAAGCAGATATTATAATTGCCAATGCTACTCTTGCAGAATTGGAACATCAGGCGAACATTGGTAAGGAAACAGGTATAAATGGTCTCAATGAAATAGTAGAATTACAGAAGCTGAGTCAAGAAGGTAAAATAAATTTACATTTTCTTGGAAGTTATCCAACAAGTGAGGACATCGAAAATAGAAGGATAGATGCAATAATAAGAGATGTGGCGGAGGAAACAAGAGCAACTCTGGTAACATCTGATAAGGTGCAGGCTATTGTTGCTAAAGCAAAAGGAATAAAGGTTCTTTATCTGCCACCATATCATGAGGAAATGCCATTGAAAATTTTGGATTATTTTGATGAAGAAACAATGAGTGTTCATTTGCGGCAAGATTGCAAGCCAGTTGCAAAAAAAGGTAAGCCCGGGAACATAAAATTAATTGAAATATGCGATAAAAAAATGGATGAAAAAGAATTGAATACAATTACGCATCAAATAATAGAGTATGCAAAAAGAGATGCAAATAGCTTCATAGAAATAGAAAGGAAAGGAGTTACTGTCATACAGCTTGGGAATATGCGAATTGTAATAGTAAGGCAACCATTCTCAGATAAATTTGAAATAACTGCAACCCGTCCCATAGTAAAACTTAGTATCGAAGACTATAATCTTGATAAAGAACTAATAGAAAGACTAACAGATTACAACAGGGGCATCCTCATATCTGGACCGCCAGGCAGCGGAAAGACAACATTTGCGCAGGCGGTGGCGGAGTATCTATATGGGTTGGGAGCCGTCGTGAAAACAATGGAGCAGCCCCGCGATTTGCAGGTGAGAGATGAAATATCTCAATATGCTCCTTTGGAGAAGAAAATGGAGTTGACAGCTGATATACTCCTTTTGGTTCGCCCCGATTATGTTGTTTTTGATGAAGTTAGGAGAGGAAATGATTTTAAGGTATATGCAGACATGCGTCTTGCCGGCATTGGTTTAATAGGTGTAACTCATGCAAATTGTGCCATCGATGCCATTCAACGACTCATAGGGAAAGTAGAGCTTGGAGTCATTCCACAGGTTGTTGATACTGTCATTCATATAATTGGGGGTGTGATTAAAGAAGTTATGGAACTTGATTTTACAGTTAAAATACCATATGGGATGGAAGAAGCTGATTTGGCTCGTCCTGTCATCCTTGTTAAAGATTTTTTCAGTAAAAAGACAAGATATGAGATATATAGCTATGGCGAACAAGTTGTGGTTATGCCAGTTGGGGAAGAAAAAAAGATGAAGAACCCTTTGAAAAAACTTGCTGAAATGCAATTACGCCATATAATCAAGAGTTATGTTGATGGGAGCATTGAAGTCAAAATAAACAATGGCACAGCAACAGTATATGTTGAAGAGGATGAGATACCTCATTTAATTGGAAAAGGCGGCAAAACAATTTCAAAGGTGGAAAGTGAAGCAGGTATAAAAATAAATGTTCAGCCATTGATGGAAAGCTCGATAACACCAAATATTGTAAAGAGGAAAAAAGAAATTGTCCTTAAAGTAGGAAAAAACTATGCTGGAAGAGAAGCAAGTGTAATATTGAATGGTGAAGTTATTTTCTCTGGAAGCATATCAAAGCAGGGAGAAATAAAGGTAAAGAGACAGAGTAATATAGGTAAGAAAATAATTGAAGCTATAGCTTCAAATATATATCCAGTTGTAAAAATAAAATAATAAATACCCCCAGTATCTCCGCAAGTAAAATTTAGTAAAAATTAAAGCCCTGGGCACATATCCCATCAAAAGAAGGGGATGGAATATGCCAAG
>JAGGYX010000081.1 GCA_021162305.1 Thermoplasmata archaeon
CTGATTAACAACTCATAAAGGTAATAAGAAAAAATTGACCAAGAATATACTATCACAGCCCGATACATTTTCCAGCTACATAGGTATTTCATTTCTGTATAAATTTCTGCAATTCCTTGGGGTATTTCACTGCTGCCTGAAATTAATTCTGATATGGCTTTTTCAATTTCCACAACTAAAACAATATTCGATTATAAAAATTATTCTTTTCTCTTTTTCATAAATGCTGGAAACGATCTTTATTCTTTTTTTTATTTTCTCAACCAAATCCAAATCCATGCACTGTAGGCAATCCTGCTTCTTTCCATGCTGTTATTCCACCTACAAGATTGTATATCTTGCCATTGAAACTTGGAGCAATTATTTTTGCTGCAATGTAGCTACGATGGCTCGTTCTGCAATATAAAATGGCTTCTTTTCCATCAAATATTTTTATGAATAAAGTTGCAAAAAATGGTTTTTCTATAGCCTGCAATGGATACCATCTTGGTTTATCATATGAATGTGGCGTAGCTATCCTCTCATTGAAATACTCGCCTAAGGTTCTCACATCAACTGGAATTTGCACTCCATCACTTTCATTTTGGAGCATTTCCCATGCCTGCATTGCCGTTATATTAATTATTTCAACATTACTTTCGTTGGCAACAACATTGCTTTTCTCCTCGCCCATGAATGGTTGCGTTGCTAAAAGCAAAAAAGCCAGCAACATAACGAGCTTTTTCATATGAAGTAATATATGGATTGTATATATAATTTTGGCAATGCCAAAATTTTTAGCACGAAAGGCTCATATATTATTTTATCTTTCAAATCATGGCATATGAAATATTCGAAATAAAGAGAGATGATGAAAGCATAATTGAAGAAGTAAAAAATGATGATTTAATCATGCGTCAAAGCATATGGACAAGAGATGCAAAATCACTGGGCAAAGAAGGCAATTCAATATTTTTGAAAATAGAAGGGAGTGAGGAAGCATTGAAAAAAGCAGAGGAATTGTTAGGCAAAAAGGCAAGGAAGTTAGAAGGCAGCGAAAAAGAAGAAGTAAACAAAAAATTTGTGGGGGATGAGGAGGCAGCCAGCGAGGGCATGGGTTTCATATTTGGTTAAACTTCATCAAACAAAAATGGAGACAATGCTTTCATTCTTTCTTCCTGCTCTTCTTTTTCTGGATATAATTTTTTGAGCATGGCAGCCACACTGCTTAGTAAAGAATTACCATCCTGAGGCGTGAAACAGAAACCAAAGACTTCATTTTCATTTCTTACCCTGATTGTTGGCGCAACAACAACAGTCTGATTCAGTATCCTTCCATAATGACCATGGTCTCTTCCAAATGAGAATACAAGGCTGGAAAGTTTCTTATAAGTTATTGCCACTCTTGGATTGCTTCTGAAGCGAGCTATCACTTCATCCTCATCTATTCTGCTTTTCACTTTTATATCAAACCATATGGAATGCATATATTGTGTATTTATCTTCAGGGATGAAGAATAAACATCTAAATCATAGCCAAGCGTGTTATAAAGATGCCATACATCTCTTGCATGATGTGTTCCAAATTTTTTATCTTTATGTTCATCAACATATGGAGCTGGAATGAAGCTGCCTTCCTGCGATATGTCGCTGGCTCTTCTTATGCATACAAATCTTCCTGAAATAAAGTCATCCTTGCTTCCATTAAGAAAGCCTATGCTTTTTATAGCAACAGCTATATTATGGGTATTGCAACTCACTATATGAATATACTTATCCTCCTGTTTTATGGCGTTATCATTTATGCCAAGTGCATATGGCTTTCCAAATCCAAATTCAGAGCCCTGAGCAAGAAACCCCTTCACTCTGTCCTCATATTTCTTGTAATATCTCTCCTTATTTTCCAATCCAATTTTTTTTGGTGTGCAATCTATAACGACGGTTGCTCTTGCAATTGCCTCCTCAGCTTCATACATTGGCTCTATACCAAGCTCTCTGAACTGCTCCATTTTTTCTTTTGCCACAGCAATGTTCGCTCCCCTCCTTACCAACCCCTTAACTTTAGCCCTATCTGTCAAAACGGGGCTGTGTTTATAAAAAGTGATTTCGTCAACGCCAAGCTCATTTTTTAGGTCAGCAAGCAATCCAATTAAAGGCTCACCTATTGTCCCTGTGCCAACAACGTGAACTATATTCATGTGAAAGAAATGGCTATTTCCTTTTAAATTTTATCAATGCATCTATAACAGGAAGACGGCGACCCATCAGAAATCTCTCGAGAGAACCCCCTCCAGTTGAAACATATGAAAAGCCAGAAGCAAGCCCCAGCTTATTCAGCGCCGCCACCGTGTGCCCGCCGCCTGCAATGGAAAATGCATTGCTTTTTGCTATAGCTCTGAGAACCTCTGTTGTTCCCCTTGCAAACCTTTCTTCCTCAAAAATTCCCATTGGTCCAGAAATTAAAATTGAAGCTGCATTCTCTATTTCTTCTTTGAAAATATCTATTGTCCTGCTCCCTATATCCTTTCCAGCTTTTCTTGCTTTTTCAACATCATGCTCGCCATCATCATATACCATGTCAACGGGCAGGATTATTTTTTCTCCATGGCTTTCGATTATCTCTTTTATGCTGCCATCTACATCAAACTCTATCTTTTTTGCTGCTCCAAGAAAAGCATTTGCAGGCACACCACCAAGCAATATCTTATCAGCAATATTTTTTTCGAGCAAATTTTTGATAACTTCTATTGAATTCTCATATTTGCTTCCACCAAATATAAAAATGCGTGGTCGCCTTGCATTCTTCATCATTTTATCAAGATTTTTTATCTCATCTTCCATTAAACGACCTGCAAAGGAAGGAAGAACTGGAATAAATCCAACCATCGAGCAATGACTTCTATGGGCTGCTGCAAATGCATCATTTACAAAAGCATCTGCATATGGTGAAATCTTTCTTACCATCTTTGCCTTGGCATGTTCTTCTGGTGGTAACTTTTTCATTTCCTCCTTGCATTTTCTAACATTGTCAAGCATTATGACGCTGCCATTTTCAGCATTTTTTATCTCTTGTATTGCTCTCTCTCCATATACATCATCAACAAATTTTATTTGCTCTCCCATCAGCCTGCTCAGCTCTTCTGCATGCTTTTCCAAGCTCGTAAAATCCCATTTTTCTGGTCTACCTTGATGTGCTAAAATAATTATTTTGGCATTTTTTTCCCTTAACTCTTCTATTGTTGGAATGCATCTTTTTATTCGCCAGTTATCCATTATTTCAAGTGTCGAAGGATTTAATGGCGAATTAATATCAACTCTCAAAATCACGCTTTTGTTTTTAAAATCGAAATCATCCATTGTTGGAATCATGATTGGAATAATTCCAGCGATTAAATAATTTTGGCTATTCAACAACGTCTATTGCATATAAACTATTCGTTTCAATGCTCCATTGATAAATTCTTCCTTTCCCTTCCAAAGCATAGCCACCAACAGGAAGGCAACCGAGATAGAATGAAGAAAGCATATCTGCAACAATCCAGTAGCCAAAATTATCTTCAAATA
>JAGGYX010000009.1 GCA_021162305.1 Thermoplasmata archaeon
CCCCAATTATATGAATATAATCCCCATAATTTTCTATCTTTTTAACCTCAATTGGCTCAGGCCAAAAAGGACCTTCTATGATGTTTCCTTCATTCAACATATTAACATTTTTAATGCATAATTTTCATTAAAATTTTTCTACATTGTTTTTGGCAATAGCGAACCATGTAATGTAATATTTGAAAGAATGAATGCCAATGCAGGAACAAAAGCAAGCAGGGCAATCCATGGATTTATGCATGAAAGCATTATGGGAGTAAGAGAGAAATTTATGTAATAGTGCAAACCAATATATTTTCTTGCTTTATTCCTCTCAAAAATTTTCATTGAAATAAGCTTATATGAAATGTAGAGCATCACTGTCGAGAGGAGAATGATGACAGTCAACTGAATATACTTTTCTTTAAATTGGGGCAGAAAAATGAATGGATAGAAAAGGAAAATCAAATATATTGCTTCCAGTGCATATGTCAAAATTTTGAATGATGAGGGCACATGCATTGTCTTGTCTATCACTCTTACTCCCATTTTTATTGCCAGCGTCCTCGCCTTTGCTTTATAATCATGTTCTACATCTTTCAGTCCCCCCGCCACAAATTGCATGAATAAAACTTGCAGGCTTCCCAGAGCGATAACAATCCATGTTAATGTTGTTACCCTTCCTGCTGTTGAAGCGCCATATAAGATAAGGAAAAATATTCCCAATGCAACGAAAACATCCATTGCTGGAAATTTCTTGCTTATAGAATCATATATGGTTATGCATATTGCAGAAATGAATAGATAAAGGAGAGAAAAATAATTTGAATATAAAACGGCGAGATAAAAAGCAAATACTATGGAAAGAATAAGCATTGCTATTGTGAATGCCCAAGCCTGCTTTATGGAAATCTCTTTCTTAACCAGTGGTCTTTCACCAAGCTCTGAAGAAAGGCGGTCAATTCTGTAATCCATTATGTCATTTAAAGCGAAGCCATAGGAATGACCGAAAAAGCCAACCAAAAAAAACATAAAAAGGTGAGCAAGCCCGCTCTCGCCTGCCGCCAGTGCGCCCAGCACAGGCGCTATGCCTGTCAAGCCAGCGTTAAATGAACGGGCAAGTTTGAGATATGGCTTTATCATTTTCATTCTTCATTGAAATATGTCAGGCTTAAATCGTGCCAGTCATCAAAATCATTCATTCCATGACTGCCATCGGAGTAGTCGACGAGTATGTAAGTATAGCCATAGTTCATGCAGCTTTTATAGGGGCGGTACTTCCAGTAATCAAATTTCCATGGATACCTGGTGTCAGGGTCATCAACGCCAGGATTCCATATGGCAAGGCTATGCCCTGTTTCATGCATGAAAACGCTTCCATATACTATCGCAGGGTCAATGAAGAATAGCTGGCGACATTTTTCATTAACATATTTTGAAGAAATCTGCCACATGTCTCGCCTTATCGCATAGCCAGGATAGCCAGCATCATAGACAATGGCAGCATAATGAAATATACCACGCCTCCATTCATTTTCACCGTTGTGAAGAAAATATTTCTCATAGTAATCGTCGTGAAGTTTTTTCCAATTAACTTCATTCTCAAACGGTATGGTCTCGCCGCCGCCCATGCAACCATCGTCGAGATGATAAACAATGTTATGCTTATCATATGCTGTTGTGAGCAATTCTTTTGTTCCTTCTGGAAGCATGCTCGGTGGTTCATTTTCACCAGCTTCCATTTGATCTACTTCTATGAATAAATCACGCCTGAAAGGGTCGGAACCCCATTGACTCGTTTCATATTCTTCAATGTTATTCAATCCATCATTATCCGGATCGAGGCTTGCATGGTCCTCTGGCACATTTGGGCTATACAACCATTCATCCTCAATTTTTCCATCCCACCAGTGACGCCAGCAATAGTAGCCATACTTGAATTCCCATTCTATTGGGATACCATCTCCATCTTTATCACTTCCTTTATCATTTTTCATTGGGTCAGTATGATAAATATTTGTTTCAACCCAGTAAGGTATGCCATCGTTATCATAATCATTTTGGTAGATGTCGAACCATATCTCACAATCTCTATCATTCTGATATATGCTGTTGTCATCGCAACCGCAAGCTCTTCCATATCCACTCAAATCGGGATATCCCCAGTATTCTGGGGGTGTAACAGCATCGTCACCAAACCAATGCCCTGTTCTTATGCTGTATATCAAATCGAGGTCATAGCTTTTTGGGAAATTATCATAATTGTTATCTATGTCACATAGCTTATCCATGCCCAAATCAGCATCCCACAGCTGTATTGTTATGTTTACATATTCAACATCATCTGGAACATCGCAACTGATACTCCAGTTTGTATAAACATATTTTTGATTTCTCCATACAGGGCTTTTGAATTCTTCGCCATTGATAAAAACTTTCACATAAAAATCTGGATCGCTATAGGTATCGATTTTATCTATGGTTCTCCCAAGATAAGGCATTTCTAAGGAGCGAATAGCTTTTATTTTTACTGTTACAACTATATCCTCTAAAGGATCATAGTCGATGCCTGCTTTCCCTCTGCTATTTTTATCTAAGGAAAAACTGTTTAATGGTATGAAAAACATGGTTGCTATTGCAATGGCAGCGATAATTCTTTTCATGCTAATGACATTAGAATAGCTTATAAAATCTTTGCGAGGACGAGAAGCAATGATTATATAAAAACAACAAATCTTATTCTTGCATACACATTCTCTCTTATTCGTGATAGCCTCGGAAACATTTGTTGTAATGTATTGTCCACGAAACTTAGATTCAAATGAAATAGAAATTCCAATGTCTCTACAGGATTATATTTTGTTGGATTTATGAATAACGCCGGCAATTCATATTTTCTTCCGATC
>JAGGYX010000209.1 GCA_021162305.1 Thermoplasmata archaeon
GGAAAGAAAGAGGATTAAGACAACATAGGATATAGGCAAAAAGATGGGTATTTTTCAATCCGAACTATCAGATATTGAAACGGGAAAGAGAAAGCCCAATGTGTATTTAGCTATAAAATAGCCAAAGTAAAGATTGAGAGAATTAATAAACATAGTGCAGGGGGCGAGATTTGAACTCGCGAACCCCTACGGGACAGGCCCCTCAAGCCTGCGCCTTTGGCCTGGCTCGGCTACCCCTGCTTATTTGATAAACTTGCATTATTTATTAATTTTTGCTGCCTATTTCATCATTTTTTTGATTGCTTCTTTGTCCTTTTTATCAATTCCAAAATAATCATAGAAGTATTGTGTTGTTGTTATCATTTTTGTCCTTCCTTCTTTTTTTGTGTTTATGAACCCTTTTTTCTTTAGCTCTCTTACATATTCATATACATTGCTTCCTATCATTTTTTTCAAATCAGATTGCTTAATCGGCTGATGATATGCTATTAAAGATAAAGTCTTTATGAGAGATTTTTTTAGTTCTACAGGAGCAAATTTTTTTGCATATTCAACATATTCAGCTTTAACCTCCATGACATATTTTTCATTCACTTCTGCAATCTCAATTGCCGAGTCCTCATAAAATTTTTTAAGCTTTTCAATGGCCTTCTTTACTTCCTTTCTATCCATCTTCATAGCTTCTGCAATTTCATCGAGGGCAAGAGGGCGGGATGCCGCAAACAATATTGCCTCTATTATCCTTTCAACTTTCATGTTTTAACTTTATATAAATTTCTCCATATGGAAAATTTTCCTGCCATACTTCTATTAATCCATCCTTTGCCAAAAAAAGCAAAGGAAGCAACACAGCTACGATATCTTTACCATCAAAAAGTTCTCTCAATGGAACTGCTTCTCCATTCAATTTACTCAATTTTTCCATAACATTCTTTATGTCATTCTCAATATCCTCTTTATGAGTAGAATCCTCCATTTTTGCTGGATTTATAATTTTCTTCTGTCTTCTGCTTTTCTTGACCAGTTCTTCCTTTGCTTCTTCAAATGCATTTATTAACTCAACCAGAGTAACCTTTCTTTGAGCCTTCCTTCTTATTTTTGGCTTTAAAACAACTTCGTTTTTCATTATTCTCTGGGTTTGAATGAAAATTTCATCATCCCCATACCAATCTGGGATATCGTCAAAATATATTTCCTCTTCTCTTCTCTCCATATCTCTTATCATTTCTTCACTTTGCAGTCTTAGTATTTTCCATGCTAAAAAGAGTATTTTTCCAGCAACAATAAGATTTATCCCCTCATCTTTTACTTTCTTCAGATATAATGATGAAAATGCTGCAAGGTCAATTTCCCATGGATTTATTTGTTTCTCGATGACAAGTTCAAAAACAGCAGCAATTGCCCTATCAAAACCATCCTTTATAAAAATTCTATTTTCAACTATTTCAATATATTTTTCAATATTTTCCTTTCTATAAAGATTTTCTTTCTGAGTGAGTATATGTAATATCACATCTTCTTTCATTTTACCTCCACTACTTTTTCAATTTCATTCAAATTGATGCTTCCAATAATTGTTGATTTCTCATCAATGGTTGTTACGCCATATATATGATTTGCCTTCTGAAGCGTTATTCTTCTTAGAGAGATGACAATAAATTGTGCATCTTTTGCCTTATTTGCTATCATGGTTGCAACTTTATCAGCATTTTTTTCATCAAGAAACATATCAATTTCATCGAGAACATAGAATGGAGATGGATTGTAAGCCTGTAAAGCAAAAATGAAAGCGAGACTTGCTATGCTTTTCTCTCCCCCTGAGAGTGCATTCAAATGCAGAGCTCTTTTTCCAGCAGGTTTAACTCTTATATAAAGTCCCCCTTCAAATGGTTCATCAGGGTTCTCCAACAAGAGTTCACTCTCTCCATTTGCCAACTCCCTATAAATCTTCTGGAAATTCTCATTTATTTTATTGAAAACAACAAAGAAACTCTCCTTCTTTTTTTTCTTAATCTCTTCCTCTAATTTAATCAAATTCTTTTCCTGTTCCTTTAATCTTGCCATATCCTCTTCAAATTTCTTTCTTCGTTCATCCTGCCTTTCATATTCTTCTAATGCCCGCATGTTCACAGGTTGCATTTTTTCAAGCTTTTCCTCCAATTCTTTGATTTTTTTCTTTATCTCTTCTATGGATGGGAGTTCACCTTTAAATTCTTCCTCTGTTATGACTTCTGCCAGCGCTGCTTCAAGAGTTGGAAGTCTTGCCTTTGCTTTTGATATTAGCTCTATGGTTGCTTCTATTCTTGTTGAAACTGTATCAATTTCATTCTCAAGTCTTACAATTTCTTTATAAAGTTTGTCTCTCTTATCCTGCAGTCCTTTTGCTTTTGTGGTGAGCTTCCTTTCAACTTCTTCCATTGCTTTCATTTCATTCATGTTTTTCTGATATCTCTGCTCCTCTTCATTTAACAATTTCCTCATTTCCTGAATCTTCTTCTTTGATTTTTCAAGCCTTTTTTCCAGCTCGTCCTTCTGCTCCACTGAAATTTTCAACTCCATTTCCTTTGTTTTTCTTTGACTTTCTGCATTTCTTATGTCTTTTTCCATCTCCTCTATTTTTTCTTTTATCTCCTCAATTTCTTTCAAAATCTCTTTCTTGGCAATTCTCATCAATTCATTTTCTTTTTCTTTCAGCAAATCCTGCAATTGCGACATTTCCTCCTTTATTTTCCTTGATTCTCTCTCTTTTTCCTTCAATTTTTCTTCTATTTCTTTTAATTCCCTCTCTCTTTCTCCAAATTCCTTCAATATTACTTTCAAACTTTCCTTCAATTCCTTTTTTCTTATCTCAAGCCTTTCAATATTTTCATCAGGCAAAAATGTTATTGACGAAAGCTCATCTTCAATGCGAGAAATCTCATCCTTTATCTCAATCAATTTTTTTGTTAGCTCCTCCTGCTCCTGACTTGCATTTCTTAGCATGGTTGCTAACTCACCTATCTTCTTTCTTTCTGCTGCTCCAAATATTGCCCTCGCTTCCATACTTCCGCCAGTAATGGCGCCGCTTGCTTCAATTATATCCCCATCAAGGGTAACTATTCTTATTCCTCCCATTAGCTCGCGAGCTGTATCCATGTCTTTAACAACAATGGTATCGCCGAAAACATACCAGAGTGCAGCGTGGTAGCGAGGCTCGTATTTAACCAAGTCTATTGCAAATCCTACAACACCTTCATGGCGAACAGCAAGCAGAGCTTTCCCACGAGGCTTTCCAGTCATCAGTTTATTCAAAGGCAAAAATGTTGCTCTCCCGTAATTATTCTTCTTCAAATATTCTATACATTTCGCAGCCACGCTATCATCATCGACAATTATCGCTTCCGCCCGCCTGCCAGCGGCGATTTCAATTGCTTTGGCGTATTTCTCATCCACTTCTACCAGTTCTGCAACACTTCCATGTATGCCCTTTATTATGCCATTATCTCTTGCATCAAGAATTGCTTTTGCTGCCCTTGAAAAAGAGGTCATATCTTCCTTTGTTTTAAGTTTTGCTAATTCGCGTTGAAGGTATATTATTTCCTTATCAAGTTCTCTTATTCTGTCATTTATCGTTGCCTCTTCTTTTTTAAGCTGGAACAGCTTTGTTTCCAGTCGTTCTTTACTTTTGTGCTTTTCCTTTTCCTTTTGCCTCGCCTCTCTAATCTCGCTTTCAATTTCATTGAGTTCTGTTTCAAATGACTCTTTCTTTTCTTTTACTTCATTAAATTGCAATAATAGTCCATTTTTCTGCTGAACAAGCCTATCTATTTCGAGATTTATTTCATGCTCTTTTTCCTTGCTTTCTATCAATGCTTTTCTCAATTTTGCTATTTCTCTCCCAATATTCATTGAAACTTCATCAGAATGCTCAACCTCTTTTTTAAGACCATCAAGCTTTTTCCTCAATTTTTCAAGTTCTTTTTT
Source organism: Thermoplasmata archaeon (assembly GCA_021162305.1). Taxonomy (GTDB): domain Archaea; phylum Thermoplasmatota; class E2; order UBA202; family JdFR-43; genus JAGGXW01. The sequence continues at coordinate 3,964 of JAGGYX010000209.1, forward strand.
TCCTTCCTCCTCTTTTTCTTTAAATAGTTTTATTTCCTTTTCAATCCTTTTTATTTCCTTTTCCAATTTTTTTATTTTGCTGTCTATTTCTTTCGTCTCACCATCACTTTCAGCAATTTCCATTCTATAATAGTTTATTTTTTCCTTGGATTTTATTAGCTCTTCTTTCAACAAGTCAATCTTATTTTTAATTTCTATTAGCTCCTCTCCCCCCATTTCAGCAATTTTGTCTTCTATTTTCTGAAATTCCAATGCTTTATTGTTGTATTCTTTTTTTAGCCTCTTTGCTTCTTCTTCCAGATTTTTTCTGCTTTTTTCATATGATTCTATCTGCTTGTTTATCTCATTCATCTCTCTCTCAATTTCGATTCTTTTCTTATATGCAAGCATTGATTTATGCCTTTTCAGCTCCTTTTCCAATTCCTTATACTTTATTGCATCATCTCTATCCTTTTTAAGTTGCCTTATCTGTTTTTTTATCTCTCCTAAAATAATTTCAATATGCTCCAGATTTCTTTCTACCTCTTCTCTCTCCTTTCTCGCTTTCTCTATTTCTGCATCAAATTCAGCTATTCCAGCAATCTCATCTATTATTTTCCTTCTATGCACGCTTCCCATTTCAACAACTGCAGTAACGTCTCCCTGCTGAACAATGCAATTTTCAGATATGCCCGCCGCCGATAACAATTCAATGAATTCATTTAAGGAAGCCGCCTTTCCATTTACATAAAAATAACTGTAATAGTTCAATGGATTGTTTGGTAAAGGGGCTTTTCTTATTTTCCTCGTTAAAACAACCTCATCACTTTCTATTGGTATGAGCTTATCAGAATTGTCAAAAACCAATGAAACCTTGCAATAATCTGCTTCTCTCTCACCTTTATGAATCAAATCTGTAAGGCGTTCAGCCCTAACCATTTTCGGGCTTCTCACTCCAAGTATGAATAAAATTGCATCTACAATATTAGACTTCCCAGAGCCATTTGGTCCTGTTATGGCTGTAAATCCCGGAAGAAAGGGTATCCTAACCTTTTTTCCAAATGATTTAAAGTTTTCAAGCTGTATTTCTTTTAGATACATCCCACCCCTAATCTAAATTGATGGGAGTATATAAATATAATGATTTTAGTGTTTATGAAATGCTGATGCAAATATTTTATATCTCATTTCAATATCATAACATGCGTTTCCTACATGTGGCTGATACTCATCTTGGATATTCGGCATATCATAAAATGGCTTCAAATGGATTGAATCAAAGAGAAGTCGACACCTATGATGCTTTCAGACAATTTGTGGATTATGCCATTGAAACAAAACCAGATTTCATAATTCATGCTGGTGATTTATTTGATACTGTTCGCCCTACAAATAGAGCAATAAAATTTGCAGTTGAACAGCTATTGAGGCTTAGCGAAGAAAGAATACCAATAGTTATAATATCGGGAAATCACGAAACACCCAAGCTAAGAGAAACTGGCAGCCCTTTAAGCTTTTTTGAGCATTTGAATGGCGTATATGTCGTTTATAAAGGAAAATACGAGAGAATAGAATTAGGAGATGCCATGATTCATGCCATTCCCCATAATTTTTCAAAAGAAGATTTAATAAAAAATGTAAAAGAAGTCAGAATAGAAGAAAATCGTGTAAATCTGCTAACAATGCATGTTGGAATAATAGGAATAAAGGAATTCAGTCGAGGCGACTTCAACGAGCAGATTATTTCATCAGGTTATCTCTCTCCTTCTTTTGATTACATTGCTTTGGGTCATTATCATAGGGCTACAGAGGTAACAAAAAATGCATATTACAGTGGTTCTACAGAATATTTTTCTTTTAAAGAAGCTGGTGAGAAAAAAGGATTTTATGATATAGAAATAGCAAATGAGCTAAAAATAAAATTTGTCCCATTGCGAACAAGAGAAATGATTGATTTTGGCAGCATTGACTGTAGGGATTTAGAGCCAGATGAAATAACAGGCGAGATAATAAAAAAATTTGATGGAATTAAGGGAAAAATTGTTAGAATATTTTTGAAAAATTTAAACATAAGAAAGCAGAGGAGCATGGACTGGAATAGAATCAAGAAGGCAGCATCTCAGGCTTTGCATGCAGAAATCAGATATGATTTGCAGGAAATAAAATATGAAATGGCATCGAAAAGTAAAATAGCAAGCTTGGAAGAGGAATGGAAAAATTACATTTCAAAAGTTCCTCTTGAAGGAAAGAAAGAAATAGAAGAGCTTGCTTTAAAATATCTATCGGAGGCAATTCATGCGACTGATTAGTTTAGAGCTTCACAACTTCAGAAAATTCAAGAATGCAACAATATATTTTCCAGAGGGAATAATCGGAATAATAGGGAGCAATGGAGCTGGGAAATCAACATTGATAGAAGCCATAGGCTGGGCGATATACGGCAACAGGGCGACACGCACGCCGCGAGCTAAAGAACAGATTAAGAGGCAAGGTGCCATGCCGCATGAAGATTGCTGGATTCGTCTCAAATTTGAAATGAAAGGCAGCGTGTATGAAATTACACGCATTATGGGAAGAAATTTCGCTCCAGATGCACAGGTGAAGGTTGATGCGCGCGTTGCGGCTACGACGGCGACGGGGGCGACAAAATATCTTGAAAAAGTCATTGGGATGGATTATGATTCCTTTTATACTTCAATTGTGGCAAAGCAAAAAGAATTGAATGCTTTATCAGATAAAACGCCGGGAGAGAGAAAGAAAAATATGCTCAAAATGCTTAAAATAGATGCAATTGAAAAAGCTATAAAGAGAATTAGAGAGGATAAAAGAGAGAAAAGTTATTTTGTTGAGCATGCACAGAAACTTCTTAAAAATGTTGATGAAATAAAAAATGAAATTGAACTGAAAGAAGCAATTGAAAAGGAGTTAGCCATTTCTTTAGAAGAAGTGGGAAGAAATATATCAAATTATGAGAAGAAACTGAATGAAGCGGAGGCAAAGAGAGAAAAAGAAAAGGAGAGGGCAGAAAAATTCAATGAAATGGTGATGAAAAAGAAAATGCTTGAGAGCAGACTTTCAGAAAAGATTTACATCAGGAAAGAAAGGGAGAATGAATTGGAAGAGTTAAAAAAGAAAAGGAAGAGATATGAAGAGATTGAAGGAATTGCATCTGAATATGACAGAGCCAAGAAAAAAAAGGAAGAATTGGATGAGATAAGAGAAAAATTCTTCGAAAAAAAGAATTTAATCAAGGAGAGAATTGAAATTGAAAGGGAAATAAAAAAGGCAGAGGAGGAGAAAAAAGCACTGCTGAAGGAAATTGAAAAAGAAAGCGAGCTTGTTAAAGAAAAAGGGGAAATAGAAAAAAAATTGAATGAAGTCAATGCAGCAATCTTAAATTTTGAAAAAGAAGCGAGAGGTAAAGAAGTTGAAATATCCCAGATTTTGAATGAGATGGAAAAGTTAAATAAAAGATTGAATGAAATAGAGAAGCTTGGTCCAGATAGTAATTGTCCTATGTGTGGTAGAAGGCTGGGTGACCATTTTGAAAAATTGATGAATGATTTGAAAATGCAGAAGGAAGAATTTGAAGAAAAAGTAAAAAATCTGAAAAATGTAATTGAAGGAAGAAAAAAGGAAATTTTTGAATTAAATGAAAATATGGAGCATCTTGAAGAAGAGAAGAAAAAAATAGAACAATTGCTTAAAGAAATAGAAGGAGTTAAAGGAAAACTTGCTTTTTATGATGAGGATATTTCATTGAAAGAAGGAATGTTGAAAGAAATTGTTGCAAAATTGGAGGAATTGAGAGAAATAAAAATCAATGAGGAAGAATATAATGAACTTGCCTCAAAATTAAAAAGGCTTGAAAAAATCAAGCTCGAAGCCATAAAATTGCATAAAGAATTGGAAAGATTGCCAGTTATTGAAAATGAATTGGAAAAAATACAGGAAGAGGTAAGAAAAATAAAAAATGAAATTGAAGAAATAGAACAAGAAATAAATGAAATTGGTTTTGATAAGAAAAAGTATGAAGAAATTGAGAATGAATACAAAATTGTAAGGAATGAAATTGAAAAGCTAAGAGGAGAGAAAATAAGAATTGAAAGAGATTTGCTGCACATCAAGAAAGAAATAGAAGAGCTTGAGGAGGAAATAAAAGAACAAAAAGAAAAGGAGAAGGAAATAAAAGAAGCCAGAAAAGAAATAGCAAATCTTTCCCTGCTTGAAGATTTGCTCTCGAAATTCAAAAATTATTTAATATCAAAAATTGCTCCCTCTCTTTCATTTTATGCCTCTCATTTCTTTTCTGTTTTTACTGGAGGAAAATATGATAATGTTGAAATAGACGATGATTACAACATCTTCATATATGATGGAGGAGAAAAATTCCCGATAAATAGATTTTCAGGGGGAGAAGAAGATTTAGCAAATCTTGCTTTACGCCTTGCCATATCAGAGCTTATTGCAAGAAGAGCAGAAGTTAGTTTTGAATTCATTGCGTTAGATGAAATATTTGGTTCTCAGGATAATGAGCGTAGAAAAAATGTTCTGAATGCTTTAAATGAATTAAGAAAACAATTTAAACAAATTTTATTAATAACGCATATTGAGGATATAAAAGAGGAAATGGAACACATAATAAGAGTTTATGAAGATAGTGAGGGTATATCTCATATAAGTATTGAATGATATATTA
>JAGGYX010000120.1 GCA_021162305.1 Thermoplasmata archaeon
ATCAAAATAATCATGTATCTTATGAGTGGTTTGAATATCCTGATGGCCATTCAGTTATAATAGAAAATGGGAAATATTTTTTGACCCCCACAGAAACAAAGATTCTAAAATTCTGTGATGATATCCGAACAATTTCGGAGTTGGAAAAAAATTTTTCAAATCTCTCAAAAAAATATCTTAAAAAAATTGTTAAAACTTTGTATGAGAGCGGCTTTCTTTTCTTTGACAATCATTTATTACTTTCTATTCTTAATGCTAGAAAAATCAAAAAACTTTAGCAGTTATTTTCTTTTTATTTCATTATAAATCAAATTATCCTTGCTCTTCCATTTTTTATTAAAACATCTTCTTCTATTCTTACTCCATATTTTTTGAAATAGGCGGCAGGTTCTATGGCGAAGACCATATTTTCCTTTATTTCAAAATTCGCTTTTTTGTTTATTGCTAAGCCATCATGAACTTTTATTCCGATGGAATGTCCCAATGCATGTATCATTTTTATGCCATGCCTGTCTAAAAATTTCTCAACTTTATTATAAACTTGCGATGCTTTTATTCCGGCTTCCATTGAATCTATAGCAAGATATAAAGCTTCTTCTATTATCTCGTATTTTTTGTTTTTCTTTTTCATAAAGGTTCTTGTAATGTCTGCACAATAGCTTTCGCATCTTGCTCCCATATCAATTAAAGCAGGAAATAAAAATTTTTTATTGCTTGGCATGTGATGCGGCATGCTGCTGTTTTTTCCAAATGCAACTATCGTTTTAAACGCTTCCTCAGCATTTTTTTTAGCAAGCATACATTTTATCTCATTTGCCACATCTCTCTCGCTTCTTCCTTCAAGTTCAATTTTTTTCAAAATTTCTTTGGTTATTCTAACAGCTTTTTTTATTTTTTTTATCTCCTCTCTGCTTTTAATTGCCCTTTTCATTTGCAGCCTTTTCCCAACATCAACCAAATCAAACATTTTTTTGAAATGAATGTAGTCCTCATAAACCATAGCCTTTCCATTTATGCCAACTTTTTTTCCATGAAGCATCTTTTTCAGAATCTCGTCTCTCTCCTTTCTGCTTTTATAGACAATTATGCCATCTCTTTTTTCAAGTAATGGAGCGATAATTTCAATTCCATCAGGCGTTATTATGGCAATGCTCTCCTCCATTCCTTCAATGCCAGTAAAATAGAAGAAGTTTTCATCAATGAATGGCATGCTTGAATTTTTTATCAAAATTGCATCTATTTCCTCAAACAATTCCATGCTCTGAAATAAAATTTGCAATATAAGCTATTTGTTCTGGCGAGAGCTGCTCCGCCCTGTAATCGCCATATGGAATTTTTTCAATGCTTATTCCCGCGCTTGCAAGAGCATTTTTTATTTTTTTTCGTCTATGCTGGAAAATAGCTTTTGTAACCCTTTCGAATATTTTTTCGTCAACGCTAAAACGTTTTCCAATTGGTTTAACCCTGACTATGCATGACGCTACTTTTGGCATTGGTTTAAAAGCCTTTGGCGGTACTTCTTCAAGTAATTCAAAGTCTGCTTTATAATATGCCATGACAGTTAAGCGTGAATAATCTTTGCTTCCAGGCTTTGCTATTAAACGGGCGGCAAATTCTTTTTGATACATTAAAATGGCAAGCTCAAAATCTGCATCGAGCAATTTAAAGGTTATTGGAGAGGAAATCTGATATGGCAAATTCGAAATCACTTTGTTAAAATTCAATTCATTGAAATCAACTTTCAGAGCATCTGCATGTATTACCTCTACATTTGGTATTTTTTTAAGGCTTTGAATAAAACGAGAATCTATTTCTATTGCTATTACTCTTGCAATTTTAGCAATCTTTTTTGTCAGAATTCCATAACCAGCGCCTATTTCAAGAACAACATCATTTTTATTTAATTCAGCATATTTGATTTGACGGGATGCAACTCTTTCATCAATCAAAAAATTTTGACCAAGTTTCATCTTATTAAGGGTGGACGAGTAAACAAGCGATATTTTTGATGCGGGTCCTGCAATTCTTCAAGAACTCTTTTTGCAATTAGCTTTTCAGGATGATGTAAATTTTTAACTCTTTTCGAAATATCTTCAAAACTTTTAAATGGCTCTTTTTTCCTTTCTTCTATTATCTCAAGCATTGTTTTTTTACCCAAGCCGGGTAAAAGTTCGAGAGAATGAAATCTTGTAGTTATTGGAGGAGCTTCATTAAAAAATTTCACAAATCTATCCTCATTTCTTTTAACAATATCAATCAAAACATATAACAGCTCGCCATGGGCAGTAGGCGTAAGCTCCTGATAGCCAATTCTTCCTTTCACTTTCGCAATCTTTTCTCTTTTATCCAGCTCTTTTCCAACATATACACGTTCACCTATTGAAAGCGTGACATTTGGTTTTGGTATTAACTCAAGCAATGTAAATTGGCTTTCTCCTATTCCATAAGCTACAGGCTTTCTTCTATATGCATGCCTCCCCATCGGTAAATAATCCAAAATATATACATAATCCTCCATTATCCCTCCTAACTATATTCCCTTACAAGATTCAATATCTCCTCTATTTCTTCCTTTGATGGAATGTATGTTTCTTTTGCAAATATGGCAAGCAGTTCATCTTCATCTTTTGGAAGTAAATCGGCTATTTTGCAAGCTTGCTTTTCTTCAATTCTCCCTATTTCCATTAATTTTGAGACCAATTCGCGAGCTTTCTTTGCAGGAATTGGATTAACCTTCTCGCTATGCTCCAATGCTATTTTCTGTTCCCTTTTCAAATCTCTTTCCTTGCTTAATTTCGAAAGAATTTCTTTTACTTCAGAAATTAAAACAATTTTCATGTTACTCTTCTCAAATGAACTGGAGACGAGATTATATGTTTGATTTTGCCGCCATCTTTTATCTTAACAATATATGCATCTCCCTGCATTCCTTCTATGCTTCCAGTCCTTCCATGGAAACGAGGATGCGGCATTCCGTCATGAAATGAGGGGTCAATCACTATGGTAACCTTCTCTCCTTCTTTAAAATCCTGCATCACTTTAGTAATCAAATTCATTCTTCCTTCCCTATATTTTTTCCTTAACTTACTCCTGCTTTTACTCCTAAATCCTCTCGACCTTTTCATTTTCATCACCAATTCCAATTACATCCAGCTCCAACACTTTTACTTCATCGCCCGCCAGCGACGCCAGACTTGGCTTTGTTCTGCCGCCATCGCCTGTCATCAACTCCTTTATGTATGTGCCTGACTCTGCTTTTACTATTAATGTTGCTTCATTCATTTTCATCTCCTTTATTTTTATATCCAATATTTTTCTTTTCCTAACTATGTCTGCCCTTCTATGAAGCACGCGCGTCGGCGTCGCTTGGCTTATTTCTCTGCCTATTAATGCATTTACTGCTTCATAAATTTTTTCCTTTTTTGTGTATCCTATTTTTACCATATAAATTTTTGGATGCTTTGCTTCTTTTATTTTTCTTACTTCTTCCTTGCTTGAAAATCTCAATCCAAGAACTTCCACTTTTCCCTTTGCATATTCATTTATCTCTTCTTCCAGTTTTTTCAAGTCTATGTTACGCTTCTTAGGTTGCTTTAACTCAAGAATGAAAGGGCGACCATTTCCGAGCATACGAACATCAATGTCTTCTCTTCCCGCTCCATGAAAGCTTTCGCTGCTTGCCATAGAAGCTTTTAAAGCTGGGAAGGCAATAAGTTCTTCAACACTTTCCTCATACATTTTGCCAGTAAAATTGCAATATATGCATCCCAAGCCATTGCAATGGCAACATGGCCATTTTGTCTGGGGCAAGTTTCTAACAAGTTTGCGATACCTTCCATAAATATAGATTGGTTTTGAATCTATTTCCACACCATAGCATGTTGTATCTATCGTAACAACAATATCTGGATTTTTAAAATCCGGTAATTTGTTCATTTCTCTGGCTATTATCTTCCCTATTTCTCTATCTATTTCTCTTTTAATGCTTTCCGATGCCTCTGTAGCTATTCTATGCTCTTTCAACAAAATTTCCTCATCAATTTTGCATCCAACGAGAAATGTTGAAAACTCATAGTCTTTTAAAGCATCTATTGCCAACTCTGCCATTAAAGGAATATCATCGATTAAACCGTCGCAAAGCCAACATTGCTGGCTTTCTTCTATGTTCAGAGCTTCTCTTATCTTTTTTCCTCTCTCTTTATTGTCAGTAGCATCTATGCCGGTAAATTGTCTTCCCAAGCATGCATCGCAAAGCCCAAATCGAGCTATTTTTTTCGCAAGCTCTATGTCCACATTGTATATGATGGCTTATATAATTATTGCTGTCCAAATGCTTCTTTTATCTCAGGCTTGAACAGATACCAGAGTATTATTATTGATATTATTGTTCCTATTGGAAATCCGAGCAAGCCTATTATGGCAAATATTATGGCAGCCGTTCTTGCCCATGACTGCAGGTTCCACAGTCCATAAGCAACAGCAAAATCTATCAATCCAATTATCAGGACTATGGCTCCCACGCCAGTCATTAAAGCACCTAAACCTTTTAAGCCGCCAAAGCCCAGCATGCCGCCTCCGCCAATCATCATTGCTCCATAGGCAATTCCAAATAGCCCTTCAATTATGTACAATACAGCCAGTACAACTATTCCACCTGGTTTTTCCCCTCCCATTTTATCACAATCATAATTTCTCTTTTTTATATAAATCCATCGAAATTTTTCATATTTCCTTTTCTTTTCCTTCTGCCAATGCCATAAAATGTTCCATTC
>JAGGYX010000095.1 GCA_021162305.1 Thermoplasmata archaeon
CTCCAAGGTCCACCATATTATCGCCGGTTGACCAGCTTGAAGTGTTTCCATCTACTCTTGTAAAGTTATCTTCAATAAGGAAACTTATGAGATTGCATAAAGAGCATCCAGTCACTTTTGCATCAAATTCAATGTAGGTGGTGTTGGAAGGTGATAATGAATCAATGAGCCAAGTAAGATTGTTTCCCCATGTAGTTGGCTCTATTGCTACGCCATCCACTGTTGCATTACCTGCATAATGAAGCCATGCTGGCAAATAATCAGTAATATTTATGTTACTTAGGTTCTCGTTTCCATCATTATGCACACTTATATTGAATCTTACAATCTCTCCAAGATATGCATCTGTTGATTTTTCCCATTCATTTGTGCTTTCATTCCAAACTTTCTTTTCAATTTCTATGCTTGGATGACTGCAAATAACCCTTACATTCCAGCTTGATTCATCATAAACATTTGGATAGCGACGATGATGACAGCAATCAAAATCAATTCTTGGATATCCTTCGGCAATAGCAGTATTATTTATCCAGCCGCAATAATCGGCAGGGATTACATAAGATTTGTTAAATTCATATACTTCACCAGGCCATACAACATGTTCCCATATTTGATGATCGCTGCATGGACTTAAAAGCTCATCATAAACATGGGCGCCGCCGTGCAGCACGACATCGCCACAATTTTTTACAACAAAATGATATGTTATTTGCTGTCCTGGCATGGCATGCATTGGTCCTGTTTTTTGTAGGCTTATACATGCATAGAAAAAGCCAAAATCAATATGGGTTGCACAATTGCAGGCATTTGCCCACGCTTCATGATCATCGTTTCCATCACTATCTTTTGTATCATCATTTCCTCTATCCTTCGGACTGGCATACCATCCTTTTAGAGAGCCATTCTGAAAATTGGCATCTGCAACTTTTACCTTATACCAGCCCGGTAATAAATTTTTGAAACAGTAGCTGCCATTTTCATCTGTTGTTGTTTGTTCAATTAAATTTCCATGAACATCATATAATTCTATTAGAATTCCCTGTAATCCTGGCTCTCCATCATCCTGTATTCCATCCACCTGATGCCATTTAGAATGAAACATATCATGCCATACTCGCCCAGATATGGAATAAGGACATGCAGGTCCGGTTACATATCCATAATTTACACAACGACCAGCTTTTATCCCTACTTTTATATTTCCTTCAGGATAATCTCCTTTTAATTTAAACCATACTATTCTATGCTCTCCATCCTCATAACCATCATCAAATTTAATTCCAGCCGATCCTGTAGTAGGATCTGGATGACTTGCATCCATAAATTCGTATTCCTCTGATGCATCCACGATATCCGTTTCATCTATGCATTCGCCTAATTCCATTATCCAATGACTTATTGAAGGATGACTTCCAGATGTTACACTGTATGTCCATGTTGATATGTCTGTTGTGGCATTATATGTATGGCTTATGAAGGTTATATCATGATTATGTATGCTAACTGAATTGCCTGTCATTATTGCTGGAGATAAAATAGATGAAATTAGTGTTACCGTTATCAAGATAGGTATTCCAAATTTTTTTAGCGAGACTCCTCTCTCGGCATTAACTTTATTTCTCATTTTTACACCTCTTTTTTTAAAAAAAGCGAAAGTTATTTAAATAGTTATTGGCACAATAATTGATGAATAATTGCAAATTGATAGCAAAATGATATTTTTGGGCAGGCAAATTTATAAATAGAGTAATGTTATCAATAAAAATGCGCTATCAGCCAAAAAGATGCCCTTTTTGTGGTAAAAGAATGAGTCACCACATATCGGGAGAATTTGTATACTGGATTTGTAATAATTGCAAAAAAGAACAAATTGTTCCAAAAATAGCTGAAATTGAAGCAGGTCATCTACAATAATTCGTCCCAATTTGTATCAAGAGAAAAATCTGTATATGAATAACTGTTTGAATAATACTGAGGCAGTGGGCAATAAATCTCTATTCCATGCATATTTCCAAATTTTGCAATAATCGTTCCATTTATAGCTTTCATAACTTCTTTTGCTATCTCATTATCAAAAAATTGCGCAAATTTATATAAATCAACATACTTTGGACTCATTGAGGATGCATTCCTTGCCTGTTTTATAAGGCTTTTGTTTATGGAAGAAGAAAAATTGTTGATTAATGTAACAAGCTCTGTTATGTTGCTCATATTCCATGCTGCAAAATTTGTGGATGTATGTGCATAATAATCAGCATATTCCTCAACAATGATTCTTGCAACATTTTCTGGATTTGCAGAAAAATTTAGCCTTTCAAATATTCTTTCATATGGCAAGCCATTTGCAAGCATTGCTCCTTCCGGGGCAATAAAATAATTTACTTTGCTTTTGAGAGAATAAGCAACTTCAATACTCCCCATATAACAAGCTGAAAATGATACAATGTCAACTTCATTTATAGCATTTTTAATTTCTTTTAATGTTAAATAATCTCTATTTGTTTTATCAAAAGCCACCCCCATCCATCCATTTCCATGACCCCATATTTCCAGAAAATAATGCTTTGCCGAATAATTTGATTTTGCAAATGATATAAGATTTTTTAATGTTATTCCACTTCCCATATTGACTTCGCTTTGATTGATTCTTTTAACACTATCTGTTATGGAGTAAATGCATGAGTCATTATATTTATCTCCATCATATAAAATTATGATTGCAAACCCATTTTTTCTTATCTTCAGCAATTCATTAAGCTTTTTGTTGGCATAGTTACACAGATTGTTGTCTCCATCCATATAAATCATAAATGTCCAGTTGAATATGCTGCTATCATTTATTGCCTGTTCTTTTTTCTCATCTATTGTATTATTTTCTTTATAACTGCCACCATAAGACATTTGCAATGTATTCTTTTTTGGAGGGGGCATTTCCACCAATTTTTCATATAAGCTTTTTTTAATTTTTTCAAGAAGTTTGAGATAAAACGGAGAGAATATTTTTGCAGGCACCTTTTTATTTTCCTCATATGAAGATGCTTCTGTAGAGTAACTCAATTGCGAAAGCAGAATGATAAATGCTGCCAACAGAACCACTAACGATTTCATATTGCTCACATTTTGCTATCAAAATGTTAATAAAATGCTATTATATAAGTTTTTGGGATTATTTTTTAAAACCGCACCTTTTTATTTCATCATTAAAAATTTAACAAAATCAAACTTTGTAGGTAGCTATAGCTTCTCCATACTGGATTATATGGCCATGCATCGCCTTTTCCAGCTCGCTTTTTCTTGCCCCCTGCATCTACAGTCAGAAATGTATCCAGCCCATACACTTTGAAATGATAATGGTGTCGCCTCCCCGGCGGCGGGCGTGGCCCGTCGTAGCCAATTTTATTAAAATCATTTTTGCCTTGCATGGCTTTTATGGGCTTGTTGATAATGCCCTTCTTGGGAATATTTTCTGGTATGGTCATGTTTGGATGCCCCGCTTCTATATTCCATATAAGCC
>JAGGYX010000015.1 GCA_021162305.1 Thermoplasmata archaeon
ACATCTCCTTTTGCTGCATCTGTAACCATAACTCTCGCTATACATTCATCGGTAAATTTTTCATCACTTACCTGTAATCTAACAAATCCATTGTATGGTGTATGATATGTATGTGCTATCCTGGGAGACATCATCCATGGTGTATCATATATGCCATCATTATCGAAGTCCCATCTGTATTGTAATGCATCGCCATTAACATCATAGCTCGATGATGCATCAAAGACTATACTTTTTCCAGCCATGCCTTCATAGTTTCCATTCATTAAAGCAACAGGAGAATAATTTTTCATTTTTAGGAATATTCGATGAATAAAATTTGAAAATAAAGAATGGCGGAAATCATTGAAATGTTGCACCTCATTTTCCTTCATGTTATTTTTATCTTTTTCATCCATTCCTTTTTCACTCATTCCTATATTCGGAATTAAAAGAATTGCGACAATAACAAAGCATAACCACTTTGCCATGATAGTAAATGGTAGAGAAAAGAAAAAATTTACGGATTAATGAGAGCATTACGGGTATTTAAAAAATAGCCCCGCCAGGATTTTCGAGCAACCTGCCTTAAAATGCAACTTGCAGGCAAGTTGCGATTCGAACCTGGGTCGCGAGGTTTCTCCGAACCCCTTTCTTAGGTTCGGAAGAGTTAGTAAGGGCGGGGAAGGCGCCCTTACCTCCAGAGCCTCGCATGATTGACCACTACACTACGGGGCTATGTTGGTTATAGATGAAATAATATAAAAAATTATTTCTTGCATGGCATGTTTCCTTTTATGATTCGAATATATGGCATAGGGGGCTATGAAGAAGTTGGAAGGAACATGACATGTATTGAAGTTGATGATGAAGCAATTATCCTTGATATGGGTTTGTATATGGATAGATTTGTTGCATTGCAGGAGAAAGATATTGAAATGAGCTATGAAAATTTGCTGGCAGAAGATGCAATTCCATATGATGGTGTGATAAACCATTTAAAAAATAAGATAAAAGGAATCGTTGTTTCACATGCTCATCTTGACCACATAGGTGCGATAAAATGGCTTTATTCCCGCTATAATGTGCCAATAATAACGACGCCATATACTGCAGAGATAATAGAAAAGAATGTGAAAGTTAAAAAGCTGATTAGAGTGAATATAAACTCTGGTTACAAATTCTCAAAAAATATTGCCATTGATTTCATAAATGTAACGCATTCCGTTCCTCAGGCATCTATAATAAATGTAAAAACAAAATATGGAAGCATTTTATATGGGCTGGATTACAAAAATGATAACCATCCAATTGTGGGAAGAAAAACAAACATGAAAAAATTGAAAGAGCTCGACGATGTATTGCTTCTAATAGCTGATTCAACAAATGCTGATGAAGAGAAAAAAACATTTTCTGAAATAATTGCAAAAGAAATGCTTCGTGACATTATGCTTGGAATGGAAACAGATGGCAAAGCAATTTTTATAACAACATTTTCCTCTCATATTGCCCGCCATAAAAGTATTCTTGCCATAGCAAAAATGCTTGGAAGAAAGGCTGTTTTTATTGGTCGCTCCATGTATGATTATATTGAATCAGCTGAAAAGCTCAAAATTGTTGATTTTTCTGAAGCAGAAAAAATAAAGATTCCAAAGAGAAGCAGCAAGAAGCTTGAGGAATTAAATAAAAAGAAGAATGAATATGTCTTCATTGTTACAGGTGGAATGGGAGAGAAAAATGCTGTTCTGACACAGCTTGCAGATGGTAGACTCCCATTAAAAATAGAACCCCAGGATTTCATCATCTTTTCATGTAATGTAATACCAACGCCAACCATACAGGCAAATCGAAAAATTCTGGAGCAAAAACTGCATCGGAAAAAGGCTCGTATCTTCAAGGACATACATGTTTCGGGGCATGCTGCCCGCGAAGAGCTGCGTGACCTCATAAAAATTACGCAACCTCGCCACATTCTTCCTGCTCATGGGAGCATTGATAAAACCGCTGCCATGGCGGCGCTGGCGCACGAGATGGGCTATGAACTGGGCAAAAATGTTCATCTTATCCAGAATGGGCAGAGTATGGTTATTTGAATATGAAGAGGAATGGTATTATCAGGAATATGAGAGAGATAATCGCAAGGGTAACACCGAATTTTCCCAGTTTGTAGGGAGATGGCAAAATTTTCTGCTGTAGTAAATTGCTCCGGCTCCAAATATTACAACGCCCACGACACCTATGAAAAGGAGAGTTAATCCAAGAACGGTGAGGAGAGAAATGATTCTGCTGAACATTGCAACTGCAAGGGGTATCCCTATCAGGAAAAGATAGACAAATATGTAAAATGCAAATTGTTTGTAATCAATGTTTCTTACTTTTGGAGCAACTGCCTTCATTGTTTCATATAGCATTCTTGAGGCTGCTTCAAATCCAGCATATATTGTGCCAAAAAGGGCGAAAAACAGGCTGACTTTAAACAATGGAATAAGCCACTTTGACATGCTCTGTGCAATATTGGCAAAAATTTTCGCCTGCTCTTTTAATGGATTAACATCTGTTGGTATAGAATGCTCTCTTCCAAGCCATGCATAGCCACCAAGCATGTAGGCGGCGGAAACAATTGCAACAACAACAAAAGCCAGCATTAAATCAACTAAGGCTGGTGTAACAAGTAATTTAGCTTTTCTTATTTCCTTTTCATCTCTCGGCAAATAATCTATTTTTCCCTTTTCTTTAAATCTTTCAAAAAGCTTTTCAGATAATTTATCAGCATCTTCTCTCCTTTTAAAAATTCCCCATCTTTTAACCTTTATCCATCCTGAATAGCCGACAACGGTTATTATTGTAACCGTTAGTGTCCCAAGATATCCAAGTATTGTCAGAGATATGGGCTTCTTTGATATGCTCTCAGGCACCCATGAGGGATAATTTGGAATATCTCCTATTGTGAAAAAATGAGGCAGGGCTTTCAGTAGATTTAGCTGACCCGTCATAATAGAAGAAATCATTGAAGCTACTGCTCCAGCTGCAAGCACAACAACAAAAAGAGCTTGAGTATATTCAATTATTTTATATCGCCATACAATAACAAGCATTACAGCGAGTATACCAAAATATGTCCCCCATATTAAAACATAGGGGTCAGTAAATCCAAAAATCCATTGCAATGATATTCCAAGCGTTGTTATTATGGTGGCGGCAAACATTGGCACAAATATTATTATCAATGCAATAAAAAACCAGTTTAGAACTCCCTTCAATTTTAAAGCAAAGAGGTCAACAAGATTTATGCCAGAAATGAGGGTAAAACGTATGGCAACATAAGCAAGAAAATAAGAGCCAAAACTCAGCGTTATTATCCACAGAAGCCTGTCACGCGCCCATGCTCCAATTTGGGGACCAAGAATAAGCTGTCCTTGCCCTATGGTAACGGATGCTATTATTGCACCGGGTCCAAAAAAGAGCAGGTAGCGAAGATATTTTTTCAAAGAAGGCTTTGCTTTTAGAACTTCATCAGGTTCTGGAAATCTGATTTCATCCATGGTATTGTGAAATACTTACGCATTTTATATTTTTTTAAAAAATTCTTTAAAAGATTTAAAAAGCGTTAAATAATCAGTATCTCCGCAAGTTAGCCAAAATCATCATTGTTAGCATGTTTTAGCTAATAGCTGAATAAAAAATAAGTATTTTGATTTTGGCTGCTAAACATTCATTTCAAGATTTCTTGCTGTAAGAAATATATTCCTATGTGATTGGAGTTAATCCAAGTAAGTAGCGGCTACTTTTTCATGTTCCAACTTTTCGATTAGCTAAACCTAAGTAGAAAAACCTTCCTCGAACTTCAGAAGAATGTTTTTTTCTTCTTCATGAGGTATGCAACCAGAAACAAAGCAATAGCAATAGTCAGTACACTAAAGCCTGGCGTT
This sequence comes from Thermoplasmata archaeon, assembly GCA_021162305.1. GTDB lineage: Archaea > Thermoplasmatota > E2 > UBA202 > JdFR-43 > JAGGXW01. The sequence continues at coordinate 3,909 of JAGGYX010000015.1, forward strand.
TGTCTCTGTGAGGAAGTGCTTTTTACAGCTACCACCGAGTAATACGAAAGACCACAACTTTTTGCAGAAAAGTAAACACTCGATTCATTTTCATTTTCACCTAGTATATACGTCGGTAATTTTTGCCACTTTTCTTCATGCCATCTACACAGTTTGATTGCAGTTTTATCAACACTTTTTTTGGATATCCATTTCTTTTCTACCTTAAAATTGATAGTTAAGTTTACCTTTTCGGGTTCTCCACCTTCCGCATAGATTTCTATCTTGAAATAGCTGTATATTGTTCCCTGTGGCTTAGTAAGCACTTCAGGAGGCTTTTCTGGCAATTTAACCATGCTTATATTTACATTGCTAAGTAGGCTTTTTGTTTCTATTGTTATGTTTCTGATAATACTGTTCTCTATATTAAATACCGTGGGCTTTTCAGCTTCAATGACAGGGAAAATGCACCGAGCAGGTCGGTATGCTGATATACCTGAACCCATTTCGATATCATTTTTTAGCTTTTTTTCCATATTTTCTCTTAATTCTTCTATAAGATTTTTGACATCCTCTTTTATCCCACCTTTTGCAACCTCTCTTACAAATTTCTTATCCTGTATAACAATGACAGGAATATCAAACCCAAAATTATCATGCAAGACATAACCGTATATTTTGCTGACTACCTTTCTTTCATTCACTACCTCAAAAAGCAATAGAGGAGGTGATCCTTCGTAACTTAATACACCAAAAACGGGGATAATCTGATAACCGTTAGAGGGAATTGCTGGATACCACGAAGCACCACCATAAACGATTGCATCTACAGGATTTGTTTCCGCTATAGCTATTAAAGGGATTAATTCAGGCACCATCGAGCTCATTGCTTTTAAACCTTGTTCAATAGCTTGGTTTATACTGATGTTAACACCTATACTAACAGCAGGGAAGATTACCTGCTTTCCTTCATCTGCAGTTGGATTATTTCTTATATCTTCTATATTTACCTCTTCGCCTTTTATCAGTTTACCTTCCTCTACTAAGAGGGTTTTTGTACCGCTTGGTATTAGTATATCTTCTAATCCTTCGGGCATAAGGCTAAGGTATGCTTTCACACTGCCATCCCTTAGTAGAATACCTCTCACATAAGCTTCTGAATCGATCCAGTAAGAAGGGTCAAACCCTGCTACGGCTATTCTATTTTTACTTCTAACTTGTAGGATATCCTCTATGTTCTTTCTATCTAAATTCTTGCTACTATTGAATCCACTAGCAAGCTCGACCATTTTTTGGAAGAAATTTTCATTTGTTCTCTCATGGTCTGAAATGTAACCCATTGTTAGAGGAATAGCCAGTCCCATTTCTTCATACATAAGAGATAAAGAAATAGCTCTGTAATGAGTGGAGATATTAAGGAGCTTAAACTTATATTCGTCTGTATTGTTAACGATTTTATCCACCGTCGTTGGCAATCCTTCCGTATCGCAGTAGGTCAAGTTTTTGACATAAAAAATCCGCCAACTATATCCCCCGTAACTAACCGTACCTATCGAGTATCCTTTAACTTTTCCGTTGCATACTGGTATATCTATTCCTGATAGTAAAATAGCTATACCACCTTTTGATAAAAGAATATGTTGCATAAAGCCCGAGATTTCATGAGATTCTATATATCCCAAATTTTCGGTAGGAATTTGATTCAAAATGTATTCCTTAATGGTTTCTACAGCGTAAGTGGAAGGTTGAAAAATCGCTCCTTCTAATTCTTCTAACAGAGGCTCTACCCTTATAGTAAATTCATCCATTAGATAACCTTCCTTCTTTGCAACTACTATTGCCATGCCAGAAATTTCGAATGTATAGTTGAACTGTCCTTTTTCATCGGTCTCTCCTACTTTCATCCCATTTATTAGGATATCTACACCTTCTACTGGTGTTCCAGAGGATGTCACTCTTATCGTAACTCCCTCATTAACGCTTACAGCAACAGGCATCTCTATATTAAGTTCTGGAAGAGACGAGACAGGATTTACTTTTAAAGAAAATTTACCAGATGGAAGGTAACCTGTCTTTTTTGCTATTAGTGCAACTACCCCTGGTTCGGTAAAAGTATATATCAGTTCTCCGTTAGAATTCGTTTCACCTATAGCGAGTCCATTTGCTAATACAGTTGCACCTTTGACAGGTAAACCTTCCGATGTGACCCTTATCATTACTTCTTCATTGACTGTAATCGTTTTCGGCGCATCTATTTCAAGCCTTTTCAGTAGAATGAATGAAAAAATATTATGAAAATTGAATAGAGGACTTTTATTGAATATTTTATTTGTTACTCTTTCATTCATCCCTTGTGAAAAGAAATGATTGGCTATTTTTCTATTCTCATTCATATTTGGAAATAACAAAATGGCAACAACCAGGAATAGCAGGATCTTTTTCATTTTATTACCCCAAAATTATAATGAAAATAAATATAAAATTTTATTGGAATAGTGTGGCAGAGCCCATCCAATAATTCTGTTTTTAATTGAGTTTTTTTATGTTTAATTTCAAATTTTTGCTTTGCTTAAGCAAAAATTAAGAAAATGAAGTGTGGAAATGAAACAATGAATTGAAAAAATCTTGAAATTTCTGTATATTCATAAATAAGTGTTTCCCGAAGGATTTGAAGTATTTTGCAATTTTTATCATAGCTTTACAAATAAGTTGCACCATGCCTTATTTTTGAAATATTGAATAATGTTGTGCTCACAAGCAATCAATATTGC
>JAGGYX010000138.1 GCA_021162305.1 Thermoplasmata archaeon
CTATGGAATAAAATTACATCATGAAACTATCAGATGATGGATAAACAAACACGTGAATAAAATAGAGCTAAATGTCGGTGAGGTATGGCATGTGGATGAACAGCAAATCAAAATAAATAGAGAATGGTATTATTCATGGAATGTATTGGATGAAAACAGATTTCTTATAGCAAATGTAATAACAAAAGGTAGGAGTGTGTTTGAAACAGAAATGGTGTTAAAGAAGGCATTGAAGAATACACATGGGATTAAACCAAAAATCATTATAACAGACGGAATGAAAGCATATCCAACAGCAATAAAGAATGTTTTTGGCAATGATGTTACTCACATATACAATGTTGGATTACGGAGTAGAATAAATAACAACATAATAGAGCGTTATCATGGCACATATCGTGAGCGTGATAAAGTAATGCGTGGTTTGGAAAGTGTTAAAACAGCAAGACAAATGAATGAAAACATGAGAACATACTACAATTTCATAAGAGAACACCAAACATTAAAACATACTCCAGCAGAGGAAGTAGGAATTAATTTGACAACACATAGAAATAGATGGATGACACTATTGCAAAAAAGTAATACAAAATGAAATCTCCCGAATACGACATTAATTTTTATCTCCCACATTTACGGCAGAACCCAATGAATTTGCAAAAAGCTTCTTTATAGCAATCGCAAATGTTATTATTGGCTATACAATAACATGGTATGAAAGCAGTTGTTTTGGGTGGAGCTGGCGTTATGGGAAGCTATGCTTCAATATATCTTGCAAAATCTGGAGCTTTTTCTAATATAACAATAGCAGATTTGAATGAGGAGAAAGGCAAAGAATTGGCAAAGCAATATGGAATGGATTTTGTTAAACTTGATGCAACTAATGAAGAGAATTTAAAGCAGGTAATAAAAGGGGCAAGCGTTGTTGTAAATGCAATTGGTCCATTTTATAAATTTGCTCTGCCAATCATGAAAACTGTTATAAAAGAAGGAATAAACTATGTTGACATATGCGATGATTATGATGTTACACAAAAGCTACTTGAATTGGATGAGATGGCGAGAAGCAATGGCGTGGCTGCCATAGTGGGCTTGGGAGCAAGTCCTGGAATAACTAATGTGGCGGCAAGCTATGGAGCGAGTCAGCTTGATGAAGTGGAGAGTATAAAAATATATGTTACGAGGAGTATAAAAGAGGAGGCGGGAGGAGCAATTCCATATCATATGATGCATGCATGGCTTGGAAATGTGCCTGCATATTTAAATGGCAAATATGAAATGAAAAAAGGACTTAGAGACGGAAAAGAAAGCATAAAATTTCCGGAGCCTTTTGGAGAGCTTGATGTCTATTATTTTGGGCATCCAGAAACAGTTACCTTGCCTCGCTACATCAATGCAAGAAGTGTTGAGTGCAAAGGTAATTTCACGCCTCCAGCCCTCAGAGAATTTCTTGTTAGCTTGGATGAGATGGGTTTCATTTCAGATGAAAAACTTGATATTGGCATCTCTCCCATGGATTTCCTTGCATTATTCATTCAAAAGAAAGTTAAAAGCATGATGGATATGCCCGTTCCAGAAGGAGGAGCTGTCATTGTTGCGATAAAAGGAAAGAAAGATGGAAAAGATGTAGCATATAAATTCGCAGGGATAGCAAGGATGCGTGAATCAACGGCGACGCCAGCCGCCATAGCAGCCATTATGATGGCGAGAAATGAAATTGATTTTAAGGGAGTGGGAGCTCCTGAGGCGGCGGTGCCACCAAAGAAGTTTATAAATGAAATGATGAAAGCTGCCATATTCCATAAAGTTTGGACGGGTGTGGAGAAAGAAATAGAAGAGTTGAAATGAAGGTAGCGATAGCAGCTTTTTCAATCTCCATGCTTCTTTTGCTCATGTCATATAGCTACATTGAGCATGATGAGAAAGACCCAGATATGGCATATATAATGAAAAATAGCGAAAAATTTAGAGGTAAGGAAATTGATTTTGCTGGCAGAGTTGTTTCATTTAATGGCTCTGCTGTTTGTTTACGCATCATGGAGCCACCATATGGCATTATAAATGTTACAGGAAAAATTTTGAATGCAAGCCTGCATAAAGGAGATGTTGTTGAAGTTCTGGGAATATATGAAGTTGATAATGTGGTGGCGGAAAAAATATTTGTTATAAAAAGCTTTGAATATAGCCTGATTTTTTTCCGTTCTCTTCCAGCAATTCCCTTTGTTGCCTATCTATTTTTCAAAAAATGGAAATTTAACTTTAAAAAATTGAGATTTGAGGAGAGAGAATGCCAGACTGGACGACGCATGTAGTAGCGGGATGGATTACAGGAAAAAGCATAGGCAAAGATGTTTCCTTGGTTGTAGCTGGCTCGTTGTTACCAGATGTCTTTAAAATACAACTTCTCTTTGATTTTTTGAAAATAGACGCCCATGGATTTTTTGATCCATTGCATACTCCAATTGGAACAATATTTGTTGCATTGTTTATTGCTGCCCTATTCGAGGCAAGCAAAACAGCTTTTATTCTTCTCATCACTGGAGCATTCACACATTACTTTCTTGATTTTTTCCTCATACATGTTGCTGACGGAATTAAATTGTTTTTCCCATTCAGCTGGAAAGGGTATCAGATACATGCAATTTCATCTGGCAACTACTGGGTTACAATATTTGCTATAGGCGTTGCTATCGCCTTCTACTTTGCATTTAAAAAATTCAGTCGTGCATGATTGCATCTGCAACCGTAACAGCTCTTTTTGTGGCAAGGACATCATGGCATCTTATTATGTTTGCACCATTCAACATTGCTATTACAGCGGAGGCTATGCTTCCTTCAAGCCTTTCTTCTGGAGGAAGCTGCAGTATATTCCCAATAAATGATTTTCTCGATGCCCCAATCAAAATTGGCATTCCAAAGCTTTTTAACTCCTCCAAATGCTGCAATATCTGCAAATTGTCCTCCTGCCTTTTCCCAAATCCTATGCCAGGGTCAATTATGATTTTTTCTTCATCAATTCCATTCTTCAATGCAAATTTTATTCTTTCTCCAAAAAATTTTATTATCTCTGCCATAACATCTTCATAATACGGGCTGATTTGCATTGTTTCTGGCGTGCCTTTCATATGCATTAGAACAACAGGAA
>JAGGYX010000137.1 GCA_021162305.1 Thermoplasmata archaeon
CTATTGCATGTTTCATTCCTTCCATGCTTATTATATATTCATTTGTTTCAATTCCTTCAAAATTTGCTTTATTCTTTACTCTCGCAAAAATCTTTTTCTTTCCATTACGCAAATCTATTGCATCACTCCCTATCTTCGCTCCATTTTCAAAAACTGGAAGACATATGACTCCTGAGCATTGACAATTCTGACATAGCTCGTATAAAAAAGTGCTTTTGCCGGTATTTTTTCCTCCCGTAATTATTACTTTCATATGCCTGCAATCACAGCCATCCATGAAATGGCAACGAGAACAGCAGATGCAGCATAATATAAGCTATCTTTTATCCTCGTTTCCTTCGGAATAGCCATTATCAATGGAAATGCAGTTGCTCCAATGAGGAGAGCATATGTTCCATTTGCAAGTATAATTGGTAAATTTGAAATCAAATCATGCAGATAAAATTTGGATACAATCATTGGAGTGATTATTTGCGTGGCAATAAAGCCCATGGAATATATCATATAACCAGAAATTGCCCCAATGCCAACCTTAACAATATTGCTTCTTTCATGATGCCATGGAATAATCCATATCGCTTCAAATATAAGCCCTTCTATAAATATGGAAATTGAAGCACACAGCAGGCAGCCGCCGACAGGATTAAAATACCTCATGATGGCTGCAATTGCTGCCATCCCTGCCTGCATCCCTCTTGCATTATAAAGGTAGCGGGTATATGCCATGAAAATGAATGCAATGCTTGCCATTACTATTCCAGCCCCCAGATGGCGAGAGTGCAAATAATCGCCGAGAGAGCATTCTAAAAGACCCCATATAGAACCAAACAATATCATAGCAACAATTCTTTTCCTCATCACATCACCTCTATTTTTATAACATCTCTAATCCAAAATGCCCTTGGCAGATTTGGAAAAATTGTTCTTTTCTCCTCTGTAATTATGCCATTCATCATATCCTTCCATTCTACTGTTTTTTGATATCCATCTGAAGCAATGATGACGTATTTATGTTCCTGCGGATTTTCTATGTGACTCATATTTATAATATCTGAAAGCAATGCTCCTGTATAATTCTTCATAACTCCTTTCTCATTCACTTCAAAGGTCATTATTCTGCATGTTTCAAAAATGTCATCGATGTAAACTTTTTCATTTCCTATACTTATGTAATCTCCCTTTTCTATATGGCGAAGGTGTAAATACGCATTTGATGTAATTCCAGTTGCAAGGAGGAAAAAAGCAACTGCACTTACAATTGCTTCCTTCTTATTCACATTTTGAGAATTGTGATTCCGATATTTAAGCATTGCGGGCGAATGCTATCAATCTTTATCCCTGCATGATTTATTCAAATTTATGCAAGATTTCCTCAATTTTTTGCCTTAAAGCATCAGTTCCACTTATTTTTATGTCTTTACATAATTCAACGTGTCCCTTTCAATTAATGCTCTCAGAAAAAGCAATAGAAAACTTTAAAAATAGAATAGGAATATATATCTGAGGGAGGGGGATGCAGAAAGAAGAATTAATCCAGCTGCACACTCTATTCGTGCAGATAAAGGAGGAAATCGAAAAGGAGATGGATGTAAACGGTGCATTTAAAGAATATGAGGAACTTGGAGTGTATCCTCACCACATACATAAATCAAAGAATGCCCATAAAAAAGCAATATTTATACTTGGAAAGGAGATAGCAAAAATATTTTCCCACAACAAGCTATCTTCTCTGTCCATGGTAGCAAAACGCTTGGAAAGAATGGAAGCAAAGATTTAAATAATAGCGTAATCATTAACCCTATGAAAAAAGAAGTGGCCATCTTAGTTGTAACGCTATTACTTTTAAGTATGCTGAATATAGGTAAAGGCCTTGGAAATTCTGAAATAAAGTTTTTACACAGAAATGGATATTGTGTAATAGAAACTGATTTGCCAAATTTAATGAGTCCCGGAAAACCAATTCTTCCATATGAATTGAAAACATACATTTTTCCTGCTGGAACAAAAATAAACAGGGTGGAAGTAAAAATAGGAGAAATAAGAGATATAAAAATAAAGGAAAAAATAGAGCCTGCTTCATTTGCAACATCAAATGGAAAGGAAATTAAAATGGACGAGGACATATATCAAAAAAATGCGTTTTATCCAGAAAAATGGTATGAATACAGGACAGGAATGGGACTGAAAAATGGGAAGCGTGTTTTGTTTTTAAATGTTTATCTCTATAAATATCGTTACAATCCTGTAAAAAATGAGATAAAATATGCCAAAAATTTCGAAGTTAAAATTGATTATGAACTGCCAGAAAAATCTGAAAAATCCGGCAACTATGACCTGCTCATCATAGCTCCAGCAGAGTGGCTTCCTGATTTGCAATCCTTTGTCGAGCATAAAGAAGTGTATGGAATAAAAACAAAGCTTGTTTCAATAGCGCAGGCGGAGGCGATGCTTGGAAGCGATGATGCAGAAAGAATAAAAAGATTTATACAGTATGAGATTGAACAGGATGGAATAAAGTATGTTTTGCTTGTTGGCTCAGCTTCTATACTTCCAGTAAGATATAGCCATGCTTATGATGAAGAAGAAAGTCAATTTGTCAGCGATTTGTATTATGCAGATATATATAATGGAGATGGAAGCTTCTCTTCATGGGATACCAATGGAAATGGCATATATGGAGAATATGAATATCATGGAAAGACTGATGATGTAGATTTATATCCAGATGTATATGTTGGTCGCTTAGCATGCAACAATAAAGATGAGCTTGATGTTGTTATAAATAAGATAATTGAGTATGAAAACAATGCGTATATGCAGGAGTGGACAGATAGAGCTGTGGTATGCGGTGGCGACAGCCATAATGATAACGAGGGAATATTTGAGGGGGAACAGATAAAAAATACTTCTTCATTCTATCTGAGAAAAAATTATTTTGACATAACACGCCTGTATATGTCATTGGATACACTTTCAAAGAATTCAATAATTGAAGAATTTAATAAAGGCGAGTTGCTATATAATTTTGCTGGACACGGGAATAGACTGAGCTGGGCAACTCATCCGCCAAAAGAATTCCATACATGGATTGGATTCAGCGTTGCCGACTTATATTCAATAAAAAATGGAGATAAACTGCCCATTGTAATTTTAAATGCATGCGAAACAGGGCAATTTGATAAGGGGACTACGCTTGCATGGAGTTTGGTTTCTGCTTCTTCAAAAGGCTCTGTTGCAACATTTGCTGCGACAGCATTATCATGGGAATATATTGGTTCGGATTGTGATAAAGGCTTATCTGGCTATATGGACGTGCTGTTCTGCAAGCATTTTAAGAAAGGAGCATTTCTTGGCGATACATTCTATTCTGCAAAAGAAGAATATATAAAGACGACGCCTCAAAAAGACGAACATGATTACAAGGTTATCGAGGAATGGGAACTTTTTGGAGATCCAACTCTGATAATAGGAGGATATGGAGGCGGTCAAAACAATCCAACTGTTTCAATAAAATTCCCATATGAAGGCTATATATACATAGCTGGAAAAGCAATCATGCCAAGCAGACATGCAAGAACAATCGTTATAGGAAAAATCAATGTGAATGTGAGTGCATACAATGTAAATAAAGTTGAATTTTATTTTGACAACGAGCTTAAATTTGTTGATGATGAGCCACCATATTCATGGACATGCGATGAAAAAGCCTTCTTTTCTCATCAAATAAAAGTAATTGGATATGGCAATGAAAGCTCAGCAGAAGACACTCTGAATCTATTAATTTTCAACATATGAAGCTAAGCGTTCTGGGACATACTGCCTATGATTACATATTCGATGTACCCTATCATCCCGAAAAAGGCTACTCAATCTACATAAAAAATTACACCCGCCACTATGGCGGAGGCGCCGCCAACATCTGTTATGGGGCAAAAAAACTTGGGATGAATTGCAGGCTCATTTCCTCTTTTGGGAGAGATTGCAAAAGATATGAAGAGCATTTAAAAAAGCATGGCGTTGAGCTGCACATTTATAAAAGCAGGAAGAAGATGGCAAGAGCTTTTATTTTTAATGCTGATGAGCAGATTTCATACTTTTACTGGGGTGCATCTGAAGACATGAATAGAATAAGCCCCCTAAAAAGCGATTATCTTCATATTGCTCCAAGCCATCCAGAGGCGGCGATAAAAATGGCTTCTCATGCAAAATTTTTTTCTTTTGAGCCAGGACAGGATATTCCGAGATATGGAAAGGGGCAGTTGCAATATTTAATTGAGCATGCAGACATACTTTTCTGCAACGAATTTGAAATAAAAAAGATTGAAAAGATTGCAAATCTTAAGGGGAAAGATGTTATAGTCACCCTCGGCAAAAAAGGATGCATGATTTATAAAAATGGAAAAATAATTCCTTCCATTCCTCGAAAAGCCATTGAACCAACGGGAGCTGGAGATGCATTTAAAGCAACTTTTTGGACATTGTTTTTAAAGGGCTATGACATTGAGAAATGCTGCTATATAGCAAATATTGCATCAAGCTTTATTGTCCAGTATAGGGGGGCGCAGAATAACAGGGCATGGAATAAGATAGCGAGGGAGGTGAAAAATAATATAAAGGGGCGAGTATTCAGCAATTGATGAATCCTTTCCTTAATCCATTAACTCTTGCAAAAGTTGCAAAATATTATTTAACAGACGTTGGAAGAGCATGGAAAAGCAGGGAAGCAATAGAAAGATATAGAAGAAAAGCTTTTCGTCGTGTCCTGAAATACGCAATGAAAGTTCCAATGTACAGGGAAAAGTATAAAGGTATAGATATTGACAGCATTACAATAGATAAGATAGAAAAGCTGCCAATAATAACAAAGGAAGATATAAGAAAGAATTTTCCTCATGGTATTGTTCCACCCAATTTTAATTTTAAAAAAGCTCATATGGTAAGCACTTCTGGCTCAACAGGACAGCCAACTTCTATATATACAGATTTTTATACAATAATAAAGGCATTGATGGGTTTTGTGAGGGAAATAAAAGAATATGGAATAAACTGGCGTAAAGATAGAATGACAATCATAGCAGATTTAACGGCAGGGAGTGCAGAAGAAGCTTATTTGAATAGAACAGCTGTTCCAAATTTAAAGCCATTTTTCAAGCTTGATAATATGCAATTGTTGCATGTTGGAGATGATGCAGAGAAAATGATAGCAAAAATAAATCAATTTAAGCCAAAGTTTATTGGTGGTTATCCAGGCATATTAAGGGCTTTGGCAATATTAAAGAAAAAAGGATATGGGGAGGATATTGAGCCTGAAATAATAGCATCTTCTGGAGCAGTTCTGGATGAATATACAAAAAAATATATTGAGAATGCTTTCAATGCGAGAATATATGATGTATATGGCTCAACTGAGGCAGGACCAATAGCATTTGAATGCAGGCGTGGAAACTACCATATTCACTGGGACATGGTTCATGTTGAAGTTCTGGATGATGATTTGATGCCAGTCGATTATGGAAAGGCTGGGCATATAGTTGTAACAAAATTGTATGGAAATGCCACACCAATAATAAGATATAA
>JAGGYX010000101.1 GCA_021162305.1 Thermoplasmata archaeon
TGAAACAAATGAATATATAATAAGCATGGAAGGAATGAAACATGCAATAGAAGCCATAGAAGAAGGAATTGGAGAAAACCTGCTTGTAATAGATGAAGTTGGACATATAGAAATGAAAAATGATGGATACTATGAAGTCATTAAAAAAGCAATGCAACAGGAGAATATGATTGTGGTTGTAAGAAAAAGCATTTTGAATGATTTCCTAAAAAAATTTCCAGAAAAATATTTCATTCTGGAGATGAATGGAATTGCATAAAGGTTGCCTTTAAATATTACTGCTATATTCAAATCGATGGATTTGGTTAAACTTGCAGATGCAATTGCAAAAAAAATAGCAAGAAAAGTTAGAAGTGAAGATGTTGCCAAATTTGGAGAATATATTGGAATGGGTGCAGATGGAACCGAAACAGTATATATTGATAAAGTTGCAGAAGATATTGCAATAAAAATGGTTGGAGAAAAAGCAAATGTTTTATCTGAAGAAGCTGGCTTTATTGACAATGGAAAGAAATATACGCTGGTCATTGACCCAATAGATGGAACAAAAAATGCGATGAATGGCATTCCATTTTATGGTGTATCAATTGCGATAGGAAAGGAAAGATTGAGCGATGTTGAATATGGCATAGTTATAAACATACCAACAGGAGACATATATAAAGCAAAAAAAGGAAATGGTGCATTTTTGAACGAGAGAAAAATGAAGGTGGAAGATAAGCCAGTATATTGCCTATCATTGGGTAAATCAGGAAACGAAAAAACATGGAAGATGGCATCTCAGAATACAATAAGGGCGATGGGCGCCGCCTCTCTAGAAATGTGTCTGGTGGCGAGCGGGGCAGCGAGCCTATATTTTATGCCCCGTGATGTGCTTCGTGTAACAGATTTGGCAGCTTCCTCTTTGATTGTTCGTGAGGCAGGTGGTTTTGTTTACGATGCCCATGGAAGTCCTCTTGATATGCCTTTAAATCTTGAGAAAAGGAGCGGAGTTATAGCTGCTTCAAATCCTAAAATTGTGGGTGAATTAATATGAAGTGGGGAATAATTTGCAAGCCCGATGAGAAGTCATTCAGAATAGGGAAGGAGATATATGAATTGCTGGATGATGCAATTATTGAAAAAAAACTGGCTGAATATCTTGGCAAAGATGGGCATACAATTGAAGAAGTTGGAAAAATTGCAGATAAAATCGTTGTTATAGGAGGAGATGGAACAATATTGCTAACGTTACAGCATACAACAAACCCAATTTTTTCCATAAATACCGGCAGAATTGGTTTTCTTGCAGAGATAGACGCTTCAAATGCAATAAACGGAATGAAGAAGGTTCTGGAAGGGGAATATTTTGTTGAAGAAAGAATAAAAATTTCATCGTATCTCAATGGTTCACGTCTTGAAGATGCTGCCAACGAGGTGGCTCTTCATATCTCAAATATTGGAAAGCTTTTGATGACAAAATTGTATATAGATGGAGAGCTTGCTGAGAACATATATGGGGATGGAATGATAATTGCGACACCAATGGGTTCAACAAGCTATGCTCTCTCAGTAGGAGGACCAATTGTTGATCCAACATTGCATGTTTTTGTTGTTGCTCCATTGGCGCCATTCCGCCACATTGCATCTCCATTAGTAATGCCAGCTGATAAAAAAATTGGGATAGGTGTCGATAAACCATCCAAAATAGCAATAGATGGAATTGGCGAGTATGATTTTCAGGCTGGTGATATGCTTGAAATTGAGAAATCCAAAAATGTGGCAAGATTTGTTAAATTAAAAAATACATTTTATAGCAGACTTTATAAAAAGTTAAGTTTTAGAATGCCTGAAATAAAATGATTGCTCTGATATCGTTGCTGATTGTTATTCTATTCTCCATAATAGTAATCAGAATAGGAAGCGTAGCATTAGAAATGACAGGATTGTCAAGAGAAGCAGCGGCATTTCAAGCTCAATCTGCTTTTTCTGGAGCAGGATTTACAACATCTGAGTCAGAATATGTTGTTTCTCACCCTGTTAGAAGAAAGATAATAAGATTGCTCATTTTCATTGGAAATGCAGGTGTTGTTTCTGCTATAGCTACTCTTGTTTTAACTTTTATAGGGCAATCAAAAGAAGAGGCAACGCTAAGACTGTTCTGGCTTTTTATTGGATTGCTTGCTCTATACCTATTTGCTCGCTCAAAGCTTGTTGATAGAGGGCTAAGATGGATAATAAAGAGAGGACTTGAAAAATTTACGAGCCTGAAAGTATATGACTACGAGCAGCTGCTTGGATTAAGTAAAGGATATTGCATAGGAGAATTTAAAGTCAGGAAAGGTAGCTGGCTGGAAAATAAAAAATTGAGAGAGCTTAAGCTGGATGAAGAAGGAGTCATTGTTTTGGCAGTTTACAGAAAAGAAGGAAAGGATGAAAAATTCATCGGCGCCCCTCATGGAGAGCTTATCATAAAAAAGGATGATTTGCTTATATGCTATGGACCACAGGAGGCGATAAAGCAACTTTCCCAGAGAATTAAAGGAAGAAAAGGAAATATGGAGCATAGAAAGGCAGTAGAAGAAGAGAAGAAAAGAAGGGAAGAAGAAAAAGCAATGCTTTCCTCCTAATATATTGGAATTGGTGTGAAACTTAAAGCAAATATTATTAGAGCTATGGCAGCAAGAATTATGCGTGTTCTATCGAGAGGCAAAAGCTCATTCAATGCTGGAGGATGACCTGGTCCAATCAAAAATATTATGATGAGGAGCATGAAAAGCCAACTCCCGTTTCCAATGAAAGAGATGGCAGCGAGCAAAGCTATGGCAGCAAAGCTTGCATAGAGATGCTTTTCTTTTAAGACAGCTCTCGCAATATGCCCGCCGTCGAGCTGCCCCGCTGGAAGCAAATTTATGGCTGTCACAACCAAGCCCACCCAGCCGGCAAATGCGGTGGGATGCAAATTTATGGTATAACCGTGAGGCAAATGAGGGAACATGATTTTTATTAAAGCGAGAATGAGCAAGTTTGGTCCAAGAGAGGGTGTTCCTTTTGGAATACTTGAACTCGATATAGGATGGGAAAGATATAAACCTATTATGAGAACAGGTATGGCAACAATGAAACCTGCTAATGGACCAGCTATTCCAATATCAAGCAAGGATTTTCTATCTGGAATTGGCTCACGCATTGAAATCACAGCCCCCATTGTGCCAAGAGGAAGCATGTTATTTGGGGGGATTGGAATAAAAAATGGTAGGGATGCTGCAACACCATGCATCTTGGATGCATAAAAATGCCCCATTTCATGTATGCCAAGTATGGAAAGCAATGGAAAAGAGAAAAAGATGAAGCCCTGCAAGATATTTTTAATGGCAAGCATTCCCTGCCAGCTTCCATCTGAAAACATGAGGGCACCAGATAGAGTTGTTGTGACAAGAGTCGCGATTAAGAGGAGAAGATTAATCCAGATTGGCTTCTCTTTTTTCTTCCTGTGATATACCAGAAAGATTAAGTATTCGCCTGCTCTTTTTCTGATTAATGGAATGAAATTATATTTTTTAAGTTCCTGCCTCAAAATATTAAATTTTTCATGCAGAATTTCCTCATCTGATGGAATGTCAACGTGGAAAGCTATGACGCCATCCTGCTGGCTTGCGTCATATACATTGAAATATTTGGTTACTATGCCTCTTAGCATTTCAAGAGTTTCATCACTTGGATATGATTCCCATTCCATTGGCAAAAGAAGCAAAGCTTAATAATAAATGTTTTGTTGATTTTTATGAAATTGTCGGAGATAGGAGAGAGAAAAATTGTAGAAAAAATTATACAAAAATTTTCCATTCCCATGGATGATTGTGCTGTTATAGATAATGGAAACGAATACATGATTTTGACGACGGATATGATGAATGAAAAAACTCATTTTCCTCAAGGAAGCAAACCATATTATATTGGATGGTATAGCATTGCCGTCAATTTAAGCGATATAGCAGCAAAAGGAGGAAAGCCATTAGCAATTTTGGCTGCGATAAGCATGCCTCGAAGCAGAGAAATAAATTTTTTTGAAGAAATTTTAAATGGAATGGAAGATTGTGTTAAAAAATATGGAGGAAAAATAATAGGAGGAGATACAAAAGAATCGCCTTTTTTAACCATAGCAATAACAGCAATTGGAATGGTAAGGAAAAATGAATATATGGCAAGGAAAGGAGCAAAAGCGGGCGATGCAGTATATGTTACAGGAAGCCTCGGAAAAGAAGCAAATCTTTATCTTGGTAACATCGACGAGCTATTAAATGTGAAGCCAAGGATTAAAGAAGCTCATGAACTTGCAAAAGCCAGAGTTGCAACAAGCTGCATGGATTTGTCTGATGGGCTGGCTTCCTCGCTATATCAACTTGCAAAGATAAATGGAATTGGATTTTTAATTTATGAAAAATGGCTTCCTATCGATGATAAAGCGAGAAAAATGGATTCGCCATTAGAATTTGCTCTATACCATGGTGGCGATTTCGAGCTCCTTTTTACAATGCCCGAAGAGCATGAAGATATGCTGCACTTTAATTTTAAAAAGATTGGTTATGTTACTGAAGAGAAAATATTGATTGAAAAAGATGGAAAGATTGAAGAAATAAAGAACAAAGGATATGAGCATTTTGTAAGCTGAAAGGTTAAATACACCTTTTAAATAAATTTAACATGAGGATAAAAATAGTTTATGATAATGTTGCATATCGTAATGACATGGAAGCAGATTGGGGTTTTTCTGCATATATAGAAGATTTCAAAATTTTGTTTGATACGGGAGCAAAAGGCGATATTCTTCTCAGAAACATGAAAAAAATGGGCATTGATGCGACAGAAATAGAAGAAATCTTTATATCTCATGGTCACTGGGACCATACTGGGGGGCTTGGCGAACTGTTGAATTTAAATGATGAGCTAACCGTATATGTTCCGCAATCTTATAGGTTAAAAGCAAAAAATGTTATTCCAATAAAAGATGCAACAAAATTGCACGATAACATTTTTTCTACCGGTGAGCTATCTGGAATAGAGCAATCAATGGTTATAGAATTAAATGGGAAGCTTGTCGTTATGGTTGGATGCTCGCATCCAGGTATCAGGCAAATAATGGAAGCAGCCAGTCAATTTGGAAAACCATATGCTTTGATAGGTGGCTTGCATGGATTTAATGAATATGAATTACTTGAGCCATTGGAAATTGTTGTTCCAATTCATTGCACACAGCATAAGAAGGAAATAAAGGAAATGTATCCAGAAAAATACATTGATGGAGGAGCAGGAAAAATAATAGAAATTGAATGATTTGCTGTAAATGAAACACTTTTATATCACATTTTATTTCATTTCGATAGCATGGTAGCAATAGTTGGATATGGAGCGTATGTTCCAAGATATAGAATAAAAGTTGAAGAAATTGCAAGAATGTGGGGTGACAATGCCGCTTCAGTTTCTCGTGGGCTTGGAATATATGAAAAATCAGTTCCTTTCATCGATGAAGATACAGCAACAATAGCTGTTGAGGCTGCAAGAAGGGCTGTTGAAGCTGCAAAAATAGATGCAAAGGATATAGGAGCAATATATGTTGGTTCTGAAAGTCATCCATATGCTGTAAAACCAACAGCTACAATAGTTGCAGAAGCCATAGGAGCCACGCCACATTTAACGGCTGCTGACTACGAATTTGCATGCAAGGCTGGAACAGCTGGTATGCAGAATTGTATGGCTTTAGTAAAGGCGGGAATGATAAAATATGGAATGGCAATAGGTGCTGACGTTGCTCAAGCAGCACCAGGCGATGCTTTGGAATATACAGCTGCTGCTGGCGGGGCTGCATATATAATTGGTAAGGATGGCATAGCAATAATAAATGAAACCGCTTCTTTTACTACAGACACTCCAGATTTCTGGAGGCGAGAAGGGCAGCCTTATCCGGGACATGGTGAACGATTTACGGGAGAACCGGCTTATTACCGCCACATAACAAATGCTGCACACCTTTTAATGGAGAAGGTTGGGACAAAGCCTTCTGACTATGATTATGCTGTATTTCACCAGCCAAATGGAAAATTTCCTCGCAGGGTAGCAAAAATGCTCGGGTTTGAGAAAGAACAGATAGAGCATGGGTTGTTATGCCCTATTATTGGTAATACTTATTCTGGTTCTGCAATGCTTGGGCTTGCAGCCACACTCGATGTGGCTAAGGCAGGAGACCGTATCATAATGGTTTCATTTGGTTCTGGAGCGGGAAGCGATGCATTTGACATTACTGTAACTGATGCAATTGAATCATATCCTCGTCAGAATATACGCAAAATGATAGAAATAAAAGAATATGTTGATTATGGTTTGTATATGAAATATAGAGGTGAAATATGAGAGAAGTAGCCGTTATTGGCATAGGAATGACAAAATTTGGTGAGCTCTGGGATAAATCTTTCCGAGATTTGGTGGCGGAGGCAGGCATAAAAGCAATAATGGATGCTGGAATCGAAGGCAAAGACATAGATGCAATGTATATTGGAGGAATGTCAAGCGGCGGTTTTGTTGAACAGGAGCATGTGGCTCCATTAGCTATAGAAGTTGCTGGCTTGGAGGAGTTTCATATTCCCGCCACCCGTGTGGAAGGAGCATGTGCTTCTGGTGGCATTGCAATGAGACAGGGCTACATAGCTGTTGCTTCTGGTGTTCATGATATTGTCCTTGTAGGGGGAGCAGAAAAGATGACTGACGTTGTAGGAACAGAAGCAACAAATGTTCTTGCTTCGGCAGCAGATCGAGAGTGGGAAGCATTTTTTGGGATGACTTTTCCTGGCTTATATGCTTTAATGGCTCGCTATCATATGCAGAAATATGGAACAACGTCGGAACAACTTGCAAGTGTTGCTGTTAAAAATCATTACAATGGGAACATGAATCTGCATGCACAGTTCAATAGAAAAATAAGCGTTGAGGATGTTCTTGCATCGCCTATGGTTGCTGACCCATTGCATTTGCTTGATTGTAGCCCTATAACAGATGGGGCTGCTGCCGCCATATTGGCGCCATTGGACATGGCAAAGGAATACACGGATAAGATTGTGAAGATACTTGCATCTGCACAGGCAAGCGATACCATCTCGTTGCATAACCGCAAGCGTTTTGATGCTCTTCCTGCTGCCATACATGCTGCCCGCCAAGCATATAAAATGGCTGGAGTTGAACCAAAGGACATAGATCTGGCAGAAGTCCATGATTGCTTTACAATAGCAGAAATTATGGCAATCGAAGATTTAGGATTTTTTGAAAAGGGTCAGGGAGGAAAAGCAAGCGAAGATGGACTAACAGCCTTAGATGGACAGATTCCCATAAATACTTCTGGCGGATTGAAAGCTAAAGGACATCCCGTTGGAGCTACAGGAGTTGCCCAAGTTAATGAAATTGTTATGCAGCTGAGAGGCGAGGCTGGAAAAAGACAGGTTAAAGATGCAGAGATTGGATTAACCCACAATGTGGGCGGCTCAGGCGGGACTGCCGTAGTGCATATTCTGGGGGTGATATAATGGCTGTTCCTCGTTACTGGCGGGAAATTCCGGCTCGTTATAATCTCATTGGCAAGCGTTGTAAAATTTGTGGACGCATATATTTTCCTCCTCGCAATATCTGTCCTGTCTGCAGACGAAAATCAGTAGGCAATATGGAAGATTATAAGCTAAAAGGAACAGGCGTTGTGGAAAGTTATACAATAATTCATGTTCCTCCACCTCATTTTGAAGGAGAGGAGCCATATGTAATGGCTCTAATAAAACTTGATGAAGGGACATATGTAACAGGACAGATTGTTGAATGCGATGAAAAGGAAGTGCATATAGGCATGCGCGTTCGTGCAACATTCCGCAAAATCATGGAAGATGGAGAAAAGGGCGCAATATACTATGGATACAAATTTGTGAAGGAAGAATAATGAAGAAAAGGTAATAGCCTACAAGTAGAAAAGCATTGAAGCATTTAAAAAAGAATAAAGCCTTTCATTCATTAAATGGAGAAATAATGAAATCTGGTATTCTGGAAAAAATGGCTTGATCACATTAACTTATCTTCCCAAGTTGCTTACCAGTGGTGAGTTATTCCTCATCTTCCCATTCTTTTTCTATTGCTTCTTTTATGGCTTTTGCTTTCCTTTTTCCTATTCCATCTACCTGTTTCAATTCATCCATGCTTGCATTCATTATTGCTTTAACAGAGCCAAAATGGCTGAGCAATCTTTTTGCAAGTATGGCAGAGACATGCGGCAGTCCTTCTACAATGAACTGCTGCCTTTCTTTCAAACTCATATTTGGCTTTTTACCCCTTAATGCAATTTCCTTCTTTTTCTTGAATTGCTCTCTCGCCGCCATTGCAAAAATTATATTTGCCGTTTCTTCAATACTGCTTGTTCTAATTACAGAAATACCATAATCAAGCAATAAACAGGCAATGGCTCCATATACAGCACGCTTATCAACATTGCGGGAAAATAAGTCTTCATCTTCAATTATTAAAACTGGCATTTCATATGCTTCTTTCAATCTTGCCACCTGTTCAAATAGTCGCTTCCTTATCATTGAATCTATGAAATCTTCGGCTCTTTTCCTTTCTATTGCAACTCTCTCGCTTACAATGTAATCGCCCACTGCAATCTGTTTTATTTCTACATTTGCAACTGTTTCCAGTAATGAAGGCAATCCAGAAAATACTTCTCTTGTATCTGCAATTATATGTGGCTTCTGCATGACATAATATCATAAGCTTTTAATGAATTTGCCGTTTTTGTGAAGAAACTTGCAATGATTGAGCAAAATAATTTATATGTCTTGCTATATAATATCATGAACGTTATAAAATCTATTGAATTGGTTGGCTCCTCGCCCAATGGATTTGAAGAAGCTGTTAAACATGCAATTGAAGAGGCAAAGAAAACATTACGCAACATAAGAAGGGTTGAA
>JAGGYX010000051.1 GCA_021162305.1 Thermoplasmata archaeon
AGCCAAGACAGGGCTATTTATATATTTTTGACAGAGAAATTGCACCAATTGGGATAACTTTTGTGATTGGCATGATTACAATACAGATTGAAACAACAGAAGAAATTAATGGAATTGATATTTATATTGATAATGAGCTTAAATTCACAGATTTTACGTATCCTTATTCTCGCTTATGGAATGAAAGAGTTATAGGTCGTCATGTGATCAGGGTTACTGAGCATGGAGGCGATGAAAGTGATGAAGTTAGCGTATTTATATTCAATTTTGCCATGGCAAAGCCAAGTGTTGTGATAAATGAAATAATGTCTGACCCAAAAGGCAGCGATGCTGGAAAAGAATGGATTGAATTGTATAATAAAGGAGATAGTATAAGAATAAAAGGATGGACAATAAGCAATGCCAATGGAAATGCAATAGCAACATTGCCAAACTGGGTATTTCCAAATGATAGCTATCTCGTTATAAATTTTGGAAATGGAAACAATGACAATGACTTTTCAGATGGAAATGGAACTTTTTATGTTGGCAGCAATCAGGAATTTTTAGATAACAACATGGATGAATGTGCTCTTTATACTGGGGAGCCAAGCGAAAATACAATTATCGATTTTATTTCTTATTGCTATGAAGGAAATTATACATCTGGTATAGCATATGAATATGCAACAAAAGCAGGAATATGGAATGATGGAGAGTATTTTAACCCTTCAAAACAAATTCAAGATGATTCAATCACATTATTAATAGAAGAAGAGGATTCAATTGGAAGAGATTCATATTCAAACGATACAAATATGCCGACAGATTGGAACACGCTGGGTGGAAAAGATGCTTTTAAAGCCTCGCCGGGGAGATGCAATTTTGATGCATTTGGTATAGTAGATATGGAAATGCAATCGCAAATTGGAATGGCAGATAAAAAGAAATGGACCATAATGTTTTATATGGCAGCAGATAGCCATGGAGATCGCTTGGAGGAAACAGCCGTGATAGAATTGAATCAATTAGAAAAAGTTGGAAGCGATGAGAATATTAACATAGTATTTGAGATAGATGGAAGAAACAAGGTGGGAAGAGCAATAACAGTACATTTTCCGGAAGAGGATTGGGTTGGAGTGGAAGATAAAGGCATGACATTCAGAGGTTATCTAAAAAAAGATGATAGAACAGGATATGTAAAATTAGTTCGCCGTGGAGAAAATAGATGGTTTACTCAAGTTAAAAAATCATCTCTTATATATGCATGGCATCGACCAAATGAATCAGCAACTATCGGAGAAGTAAATACTGGCACAGCAGCACCTCTTACTGATTTCATAAATTGGGCAAAAAGGAACGTGCCTGCCGAGCACTATGTTCTTATATTGGCGGGGCATGGCAAAGGGTGGAAAGGAGTGCTTCGAGATTATACAAGCAATAAAGATTGGCTTTATATGCATGAATTAAAAGATGCTCTCAGCGATGCAAATGTGATGAAATTTGACATAATAGGATTTGATGCATGCTTGATGGGCACAGTAGAAGTTGGTTATCAAATTCGGCAATATGCAAATTATATGGTTGCATCAGAAGAAATTGAATGGTGCTGGAATTTTTATGATAAACTTTTTAAGAAACTTCAAGATAATCCAGATATTTCTCCAGAAAATTTTTCAAAGTTAATTGTTGAGCAATATGGAGAGAAGAGGAGAGAATCACACAGATGCTCAGGAAATTATTATACTCTATCTGCTATAGATCTTGGTCCTCCATTTCTTGAATTGGTGCAATCATTGGATAAACTTTCAATCCATTTAAAAGAAGGAATGGAAGATTGGGGTGATACAGAACTTGAGAGATTTAAAGAGCATTATTCTCCAAATGACAATTGCCAGATGGATGTCAAAAAAATTTTATGGAATACAGAATTTTACTGTGATAAAAATTACATAGACTTATATGATTTTATATTCAGTTTAGCATGCAGCTCTGATATTAATACTTATTATAAAGAAGGAGCATCTTCTGTAGTTAATGCAATAGATGAAGTTGTTATCGCAGAAGAACATGGTGATAGCCATCTTGATTCCAATGGCATTTCAATTTATTTTCCTCGCAACCAAACACTTTTTGGTCCGAAGCACAATTGTTGCCAAGGATATGGAAATTTACTAATGAAAGAAGACCCATTTGATTATCCTTCGCCATCTCGCTTAATTAATCATGCATCTTCTCTTGCCATATATGCAGAAGACCATACAACTCAATGGGGAAAAGCGCCTTACATCGGGAATACTCCGCATCCCTGGCCAGAAGCAATAAATCTTCTTTTTAGAATGAATACTCATTGGGATGAATTTTTGCATCGCTACTACAAGCCTTGTGCAGATGCAGGCGAGAACCAAACCATATTTATTCCACAAGGGCAACCATATGCTACTGTAACTTTAGATGGCTCTGGCTCATCATCTGCAGATGATAACACCAGCTACCTAAAATATTTCTGGGATTTCGATGACAGAAAAGATGATTCATCAGGTAATAAAATACCCCAAGATGACATGGATGCAGATGGAATTGATGAAACAAATGATGACAATGATTCGATGGGAATAAAAGTAACGCATGAATTTGCACCTGGAACATATGTAGTTACATTAACTATATGGGATGACCATCATACAATCAATGATAGAAAAACCAATAGCACTAAAAATACTCATTGGAAAACTGATCAAGATACATGTATTATAAGAGTTATAGAATTGCTCGATGAAGAACCTCCAATCCCCAAGATAATAACACCTGAAGATGGAACTACAACTGCAAATGACATCATAATAGTTACCGGAAATGCAACAGATGATGTTGGCATAAAACAATTTGGTTACACACTTAAATGGAAAGATGGAGAAACATCTGACTCATGGGAGCTGGATAATTTAACTTCATATGAGTTTGAGTTTGAAGTTGAATTGCATGAGAACTGGAACGAAATCACAGTATGGGCAAAAGATTATGCTGGAAATGAAGGAAATGATAGCGTGGTGGTATATTATTATCCTGAAGAAGACACAACTCCACCTGTTACAATAGAAGAAGTAGGGCAGCCAAGCTGGGAAGGCGGTTATAGAGTTTCATCCGAGACACCAATATGGCTTAATGCAACCGATGATTTATCTGGCGTGGCTTCTATATATTACGAAGTATGGAGCGATGAAGATGGAGATGACAATGTTGATACAATGAAAGCAAATGCTACAATACCTGCCTCAAGTGTGGAAATTCACTTTGGAGAATATGAGGTATATGGCATTGCCGAGCTTCATTTCTATGCAACTGATAATTCAGGAAATGTAGAAGAAATGAAAGTCAAGCAGCATTATGTAGAGAGCTAAACCCATTTGCAAACAAAGGGCAAATAATTATATATATTGGAATTTATATACAGGAGGAGATAAAATGCCAGCTGAAAAACCCCATCTTAATTTGGTAACGATAGGGCATATTGACCACGGTAAGTCAACGTTAGTAGGAAGACTGCTGCTCGATACGGGACAGATAGATGAGCATCTGATTAGAAAATACGAGGAGGAAGCAAAAGCAAAAGGAAAGGAAAGCTTTGCACTTGCATGGGTCATGGATAAGCTCAAGGAGGAAAGAGAGCGCGGTATAACAATAGATGTAGCACATCGCCGCTTTGATACAGACAAGTATTACTTTACAATCATCGATGCTCCTGGCCACAGAGACTTCGTTAAAAACATGATTACAGGAACGAGCCAGGCGGATGCCGCCGTTCTTGTAGTAGCTGCTCCAGATGGCGTGATGGCTCAGACAAAAGAGCATGCATGGCTTGCGAAAACGCTCGGCGTTGACCAGATGATTGTGGCGATAAACAAAATGGATATAACGCAGCCACCATATGACCAGAAAAGATATGAAGAGGTGAAGGCAGATGTTGAAAAATTGCTGAAGAGCATCGGATACAAAGATGTTGTTTATCTTCCAATATCTGCATGGAAAGGCGACAACATTGTAGAAAAGAAAGAGCTTTCATGGTTTGATGGACCGACGATGATAGAAGCTTTGAATAATCTGAAGATTCCAGCAAAGCCAATTGACAAGCCATTAAGATGGCCCATACAGGATGTTTATTCAATAACAGGCGTTGGCACAGTTCCAGTTGGAAGAATCGAAACTGGAGTTATGCAGCCAGGTGACAAACTCATATTCCTGCCATCGACGCAGCCGCACGGCGTCGTCGGAGAGGTAAAGAGTATAGAGATGCATCATGAATCAATACCAAAAGCAGAGCCAGGCGACAATGTTGGAGCAAACATAAGAGGAGTGAGCAAAAAGGATGTAAGGAGAGGAGATGTGGCTGGTCATGTTGATAATCCGCCAACAGTAGCAAAAGCTTTCACAGCAAGAATCATGGTGCTTAATCATCCAAGCGTTATTACAGTTGGTTATACACCAGTGTTCCATGTGCATACAGCACAGGTTGCATGCAGATTTGATGCATTGCTCAAGAAATTTGATCCTCGAACAGGAGAAGTAAAAGAAGAAAATCCACAATTCTTGAAGACAGGAGATGCTGCACTCGTGAGAATTGTTCCAACAAGACCAATGGTCATAGAAAAGGCAGATACAATAAGAGAGTTATCAAGATTTGCAATCAGAGACATGGGACAGACTGTTGGAGCAGGTATATGTGTTGATATTGAAGCCAGAGAGATAAAATAATATGGCACAGGTAGCAAGGATAACATTAACGGGAACAGATGCAAAAAAGATTGATGAGGTATGCCAGCAAATCAAGAGAATTGCAGAGAGGACTGGCATCAAAATGCGTGGTCCAATACCATTACCAACTAAACGCCTTGTTGTTCCAGTAAGAAAAAGTCCTGATGGCGAGGGAACAGAAACATGGGACAGATGGGAAATGCGAATCCATAAGCGCCTTATAGAACTCGATGCTCAAGAACGTGCTTTACGACAGTTAATGCGTGTGCAAGTACCAGATGGTGTGAACATAGAAATAGTTTTGAAATCTTAACCTCTCTTTATTTTTAATTTTGGCATAAATTTTTTTATGTCCTCATATATTCTTTTTTAGCCAAGCTGAGGTAGCCAAGCCCGGACCAAGGCGCAGGCCTTGAGAGCCTGTGGTGCTTGCGCACCGCGAGGGTTCAAATCCCTCCCTCAGCGCTATTTTACAGGTAAAACACTGGATAAGCTTATGAGTGACATAAATCTGTTGAAGCTTATTTTGAAGAATTATTGAGAAAGGAAGGAGATAAAAAATATTTTATCTAAGGTTTCTATCTGGAATAATGTCTCTAAGGAAAAACTTATGGAAATGCTTACGAAAATATAACTTGCTGCAAAACTTATAATGAGGCAGGTACAAAATACAAGGAAATATAAAAGAAAAGATATTATTGCCACTTATTGCTTCTTCAAAATTTTTCTCTTCTTTGCATTCAATATTGTTATTCCTACAATACTTCCTTTTTCATATCTTACAATTATATCACTATCGAGCAATTGAGCATCATC
>JAGGYX010000014.1 GCA_021162305.1 Thermoplasmata archaeon
AACATATCATTATAGGGCTGTGGTCGAGAATAGCAAGGGCATTACCTATGGAAATGACATGACATTCAGAATGCTTTCTCTTCCATCTTCACCAGTTGTAGAAACTATGAATGCCTCCATAGATGCTATCAATGGAACAGCCACCCTATATGGAAATATCTCCTCTTTGAATGGCAACGATTACTGCTATGCTTGGTTTGAATACTGGAAAGAAAATGGAGAAAAGCATGTAACAAATGTAAGGATAATAAATCATGAATGCATCTTAAATGAGACCATAAACGCGGGCATTGGCAATCATACTTTCCAGCTGGTGGCGGTAGGCAGCGGCGGCGTCGCTGCCTATGGCGGGCTGAAAAGCTTTTTTGTTTCCCGTGCCTATAATCATGCGCCATCTATTGTGGCACTATATCCTGAGAATGGTTCTGTTGCTGGAAGAAATGCATCGCTGGGTGTTGAGGTGAGGGACGCTGACAACGATAGCCTTATTTTGAGTTTTTACTGGGGAAATGGGAGCATTATCGAGACAATTGAAGGCTATAGTGGCATATACAGCATAGCTTTGCACAATCTGAGTTATAATGGCTACTATTCATGGTATGCTACCGTAACAGATGGAATGGATACAAATTCCACGCTCGTCATGTATTTCTGGACACAGAAATTTGTCACTGCTGACTTCTACTGGCAACCATCAATTGTTGTAGAAGGAGAGAATGTATCTTTCTTTGATAATTCAACTGGCGCTACATCATGGCTATGGAATTTTGGAGATGGAAACATAAGCAATGAGAGCAATCCAAGTCACTCATTTAAGGCAGGAGTCTATTTTGTAACTCTAACTGCCTATAATGAGAATGGAAGCTTTGATTTCACAACACGACAGATTCATGTTTATAAACTTGGCGACGCCAACATGGATGATAGAATAAATGCTCTCGATGTAACAAAAATAGAAATAATTATGGAAAAAGGAGAATATTTAAAGACCGCCGACATTGACCAGAATGGCATAATAAATGGAAAGGATATTGAAAGAGTGATAGAAAAAATACTGGGATAAAATGAAGAGCATAATATTAATCTTAGCTATCCTTGCAATTCCAGCCAATGCCTATTACATTTCTATAGATATGCCTGAAAAAAATGTTATTGGAAATGAATTTACGATTTACATCGATGCCAGCATTTCAAATTTTGATTCCGCCAATTATACCATAAATTTTCCAGACTGGATAGAAATAATAGATATAGAGGAAGGAAAAATTGAAAATTCAACAATTCCAATAAATGCAAGCATGATAGGCACTGAAAAATGCAGTATCATTCAGAATATGCCTTCTATTGGGAATGTGAGTGGAAATGGTTACCTTGCTTTAATAAAAGCGAAGGCATTGAAAAAAGGGGTTGCAAATTTTTACATAAATGGCATAGTTAGCGATTCAAATGGAAATGAAATAAATCTAACATGGATGAATGCAAGCATTAAAATATATGAAACAATGTTGAAAGTGGTTGCTCCAAAAGAAGCAAGCAAAAATTCTACTGTTTTGGTAAGTCTTCTTTTATACAATGTGAAAAATATAAATGCAGCAAATTTTGAAATAGATTATGAAAATCTTCAATTTATAAATGCCTCATCTCAATTCAACTTTTCATTTTCTCAGGACATTGGAAAACTGAAGACTTTTGTTTTGTTCGGAAATGAAAGCGGAAATTTGAGTGTTGCTACATTAAGATTTAAATGCATGAATAGTGGAATGGCAAAAATTGGGATCAGAAATGTTACATTGAGTAACATAAATGCAAGTGAGATAGAAGCATATATAGAAAATGCTACCATAACCATATTTGATAATTTCGCACCCTCTGCTAATTTCTCATGGCAACCGTTGTATCCTGATGCCAATGAAAGCGTTATTTTCAATGCAAACTCAAGCTATGATGTTGATGGAGATATTGTAAATTATACTTGGCAATTTGGAGATGGAAGCACTGGATATGGCATGATAGTAAACCATAGCTATACAGCTTATGGAGAATATAATGTTACTCTCGTTGTTACAGATGATGATGGAGCCATTGCAACTGTAGAAAAAAGCATAGTTGTATGGATGGTATGGGATGTGAATATGGATGGACGTGCAAATGTTCTGGATTTGATTGCTATTGCCCAACATTGGAATGAACATGGAGAGCCAGCATGGATAAGAGCAGATGCCAATCACGATGGCATAATCAATGTGCTGGATTTGATTGTTGTTGCCATACACTGGACTGGATAAAAAAGAAATGTATTTAAGAAAAGGTGGTTATATTTAACATGAATAATAAAGGACAGGTTGGCATCATTGTAGCTATTCTGGTTATTTCTCTACTGGTGGCAGTCCTTGTAATAATTCAGACCTATTATGTGCCACAGTGGATGAAAGACAGAGAGGCGGAGCATATGGATGTTGTTGCAAATCAATTTGCGTCTTTGAAATATTCAATTGACTTGCAGGCTATGGAAAGGAGTTCCTCGCCTTTAATAAATTCAGTGACTCTTGGAAGCAAGGAATTACCATATTTTATTTCTTCTCGGGCATTTGGCTCTCTTCAAATTTTATCATCATCAGAAAGCAATTTTAGTATTTCGGTAAGTGGAAGTGGAAGAAATCTGGAGCATTTTTATCACAAATTGCAAAATGGAAATTTAAGCCATGTAAATTCCTTTGAAACATTTGGAATATGGATTGATGATTTGGAGAGCGGGGATTATTACAATGCTATATCTCCTTACTTTAATATTTCTCTCACAACATCTGGAAGCAGTGACATTTCATTGAATTTGCTCATCAAAAATGGAAGTGGAAACACTATATTCAATGGTGTCATATATGTAGGGAAAGCAGGAGAAATAAAATGGATTGATTTACTGGATTCCATTTACAATTTTTCACTTCAGATAATGCCTCATATCCAATTTCCAATTAATATAACTGCAAATTGTTCAAATAATGGCTCATTTATAATTCGTGGATATAGATATGGAAATATTGGAACGGTGAGTTTTCCGCCGCTTTATCTAAGAAGAATGGGAGAAATAAAATATTCTTCTGAGAATGCGTATTTTGTCAATCAGAATTACATATATGAGGGAGGAGCAGTTGTGCTTGAACAACATACAGGGAGCAGCATTATTTATCCACCTCTTATCCACCTTGAAAATTCAACAATACCGTATATCAATATAACTGCAGTTGACATAGTGGGCATACAAGGAAAAACAGGAGCAGCAGGTTATGGAACTTATCCAATAAGAACAAATTATTCTTCTACATATCATGCTGGAGCTATTGGAAATCTTACTCTGACAATATATACAAAGTATGCAGATGCATGGGAGAAATATATGAATACAACTCTGAATGCCAGCGGCTTGAGCTATACACTTACAAGAGGAAATGGATATATCCAAATTAATTTTAATAATGCAAGAATCGAGATGGATGTTGTAAAGATATATGCTCAAATTGGTCCTGGATGGGTTGTTTAATCCATTTCAAATGATTTAAGCTCCGCAACAAAATTCACATTTTCAAAGTCTTCAGATAACTGTGCTTTAACAACATTGTTAACATCCATTGAATAATAAAATTCCATGGCTTCGAGAACAAGTATTTTATATGCTTCGAACTCGCCTGCCGGCACGTCCACAATTTCCTTGGAAAGGCATTCCATGTATATAAATGTTAGAAAAGATGGCAAATCCTGCACATCAAATGATTTTGAGATGATGCCAAAGAATGCAGATAGCGTTAGTCTTAGCGAGGGAGTTGCTTCACTATTCCATTCTTTTCCCACTTCTGGAACGAGGGGCATGAGATAATATGGAGAATCAAATGAAAGGGATAGCTTTATATCAAATGGAACTGGGAATATTAGGGGAATAGGAAATATCATAAGCCATGCAGTTGCTCTTATCTCAATATTCATGCTTTCTATTCCATATCCGAATTTATGCACATATGCATTTCCATTTATTTTTCCAGGAAATAAGAATATAATTGCATTAAGTCTAAGCGGGATATATGGATAGAGTGGAATGATTATGTTTCCTCTCATTTTGCCTCCAAAGCTTAGCATGTAACAATCTTCCCCTTCATTTTTAACTTCCATGGTAAAATCTTTCATTATTGTTTTGAATGAAAATGGAATGAAATAATCAACAGTGCCATTGGCAGTTACTTCATAATGCCATATGTCACCACTTTTCCATACTCCAACGAAAGCTGCTGTTTCATTTGTATCTGTATTTCCTTTAGCATCTCTTACAGTAAGTGTAACTCTATATAATCCCCGATGCATGTAAGCATGTTTTGGGTTTACTTCATAGCTTATGTTTCCATCTCCAAAATTCCATGTGTAGTTTACAATATCTCCATCAACATCATAGCTTTTGCTTCCATAGAATTGTATCTCCTCACCCACATCTCCATAATAACCGCCGCCAGCGTCAGCTACTGGCGACCAATCACATGAGTTTGCATCATAGTCAACATACACTATCTCGCTTTCAATTTCACATTGTCCATAAGCAATTTTGAAAAATCCATTCTCACCCCAGCCTCTTCCCCAGCTATTTTTGCAAATCCAGTAATGGCTTTGCTCATTATATCCAACCATGACAACCTGATGCCATCCAGCAAATTCTCCAGAGTGATGCACATATATTCCTTTTTCATACCAGAAAAAATCTTCATACACTTTCATGGTTGCAACAACAGGACCATGATAATAAATCAGCGATTTTATGAAATCCCTACTTGGATGACTATACCATCCATAGCCAGATATTGGAATTAATTTACTTTCCCAGTCCTCACATTTATATGAACAGGGAATGCTATCATCCGCCTGATATGGGAAACATTCCTCGGGCAATGCTCCACCATTTTCATACATGTATTTATATGCATAATAGGCATCCCACCCGCTGCAGCCTCCGCTGTTGGGCGGGCACGAGAGCAGATATTGCTCTGATAAATCAACATCCAGATTTGGGTTTCCCTCTCTAATATTTATTATTGCCTCCAGCGCCCCCATGGCAGCAAAATCCCAGCAGGAGCCGCAGCTACCTTGATTTTTTGCAATAGTTGTCCAGTCTCCATGCTGCCCATTATATGTTGCATCTCTCCAGTCCCAGTAAGGAGGATAGCTTCCTGTTTCCCCAATTTCATCTGGATTTTCATTTTTCAATGGGATGCATCCCAAGCCCTTTTCTGTAGCTTCCGTTTCATATCCATTTTCAATCCATTTATTTATTCCTCCATCAAGATAACGAACATGCTCGAAACCATTTTGTATCAAAAGCATTGCCGCTTTTTTGCTCTTCATTCCATTCTGACAATACAAAACAATTTCATTATTCC
Source organism: Thermoplasmata archaeon (assembly GCA_021162305.1). Classification (GTDB taxonomy): domain Archaea; phylum Thermoplasmatota; class E2; order UBA202; family JdFR-43; genus JAGGXW01. The sequence continues at coordinate 5,415 of JAGGYX010000014.1, forward strand.
CATAACTTTTCATTTTGTTTATAAAGCATGTTTTGCAAAAAAATGGAATTGAAATCGCCCCCATTATATGTCCTGAAGCATAACTATCAAAATCCCTTATATCTATTAGCCTAACGTCTGGAAGAATTTTATACAATTCATCAGGCTGTATTTTTTCCTCCCTGCTTGATAAATTATTTACCATAGGTGCATAAACAGCAGGAATCATT
>JAGGYX010000112.1 GCA_021162305.1 Thermoplasmata archaeon
ATTTACTTCAAAAAGGTAAACAGTTACTCGAAATCGCAATGCTTAAATACAAGTAGCATAATTCCAACAATAACAAATGAATAAAAATAAAATGGCTTTATCCTTATATGGAGGGGCAAAAAAAGCATGATGTGGATACTAATTGTAATTTTAATAGTGATTTTGATTTTTTTATCAGCATTTTTTGCCAGTGCAGAGATGGCTTTTGTTTCTTCAGATAAAATAGAAATAGAAGAGCGAGCATTAAATGGCGACAGAAATGCAAAGATTTTGAAAAAATTGCTGGAAAAACCAGATGAAGTCATAAGCGCAATAGTCGTTGGAAACAACATTGTCAACATTACAGCAAGCATTTTAGCAGGTAGCCTCGCGATCCATATTTTTGGCAATGCGGGCGTCGGCGTCGCCATGGCGATGATGACGTTGCTCATCATAATTTTTGGAGAGGCAACGCCGAAATCTTTTGGGATAAATAATACTGCATTTGCAATAAAAATAGCCAAATATCTAAAGGTAGTGACAAAAATTTTTTATCCAATTGCCAAAGGATTTACATATGTTTCAAATGCCATTGTTTCTGCTCTGGGCAAAAAAGACGGAAGGAAAGCAATTGTTACTGAAAATGAAATTAAAGCAATGCTTGATTTAGGAGTCAAATATGGAACAATAGAAAAGGATGAGAAAGAGCTTGTTGAGGAAGTTTTTGATTTTGATGAAACAAGAGCTATTGAAGTGCGTGTTCCACGAGATAAAATGGTTTGCATTCAGGAAGATGCGACAATTGATGAGCTAATTAAAAAATCTGTTGAAACTGGCTATTCAAGATTTCCAGTTTATAGAGATAACTTGGATGATATAGTCGGAATGGTTCATGTGAAAGATGCATTGATGAAGGATGAAAAAATGAAGGTTAAAGAGATAATGAGGGACATTTTAAAAATAAACCCGGGAATGAAAATTGATGATGTTTTGAGGGAGATGCAGGGAAGGAAGGTTCATATGGCGATAATACAGTCAAAAGAAGGAAAGACATTGGGTATTGTAACCATGGAAGATTTAATAGAAGAATTGTTTGGAGAGATTGTGGATGAGCATGATGTAACATGAAGGTTGCATGCTTAATTTCTGGGGGAAAAGATTCATTATATGCATGCTACATTGCCAAGCAATGGGGATGGGAAATAAGCCATTTAATAGCGATAACTCCAAAAAAATTGTCATGGATGTATCATATGGAAAATACGCATCTAATTCCAATGATTGCGAAAAGCATTGGGTTGCCATTGTTGATGAAAGAAAGCAATGCAGAAAAAGAGAAAGAACTCGATGACTTAAAGGAACTTATAAAAAAAGCGGGTGTTGAAGGCGTGGTGACAGGTGCAATAGCCAGTGAATATCAGAGGACAAGAATAGAGAAAATATGTCATGAAATAAATGTCAAATCCTTTATGCCATTGTGGCATAAAAATCAAAAGCAATTGCTTAAAGAAATGCTCGATGCCGGTTTCATTATTGTAATTGATGCTGTAGCAGCTGAAGGCTTGGACAAGAGCTTCCTTGGAAAAATTATTGATGGAGATGCAATTGCAAAATTGGAAAAAATAGAAGAAAAATATGGCATAAATGTGGCGGGGGAGGGCGGCGAGTATGAAACACTTGTGATAGATTCTCCCATGTATAAAAAGAGGATTGAAATTGTAGAAGCAGTAAAGAAATGGGATGGAAGCAGAGGAATCTATGAGGTAAAGGAGGCAAGACTTATTGAGAAAGGTTTTGATTCTTAGTCACTCTTCTATTCTCCCTTTTGTTATTATGTTTTTCACTATTTTTTCTATTCTCTCTATTGCTTCTAAAGCTTTTTTAACTTTACCATTTTTACCTTCTTCTATATTTAGCAAAAGAAAACCCTTGGCTATAGCAATTGGATTAAAAAAATAGTGAGCCATTTTTATTTTAATATCCTTTTCTAATTTAAGAGCTTCTTCAAGCTTCTTTTCAGCCATTTTTCTTTCTGTAACATCTCTCAAAATAGCAAAATAGCCAATTACATCATTGCATTCTCCAATTATCGGAGAAGTTTTTATTTCAAAATATCTATTTTTTATCTCAATTTCTTTTCTTATGCTGGTATGTATTCTTGCCAAATCATGATGCAGGCTTTCCAATAATTTAATATTACTCCCAATGACTTCATCGAATGGCAATCCAATCAATTTTAGAGCTGCTGGATTCAAATACAAAATTTTCATATTTCTATCAACTGCAATAACGGCATCGTCCATGCTTTCCAGAATACTTTCCTTTGCCACTGGCAGTATATCCAAAAATCGATATTTCATTAAATAAATGAAAACAATGCTGGTAAATAAAAAAGCTAAAGGAGTGGCATCTAAATAAGTGAAGCGTAAAACATAGGAAAGATTTGCAATCCATGGGATGGTGGATGAAAGAGCCAGTGCTAAAGCCTGTTTTTTATAGTATGGATGAGATGAAAAAATCTGGAGTAAAATGAAAAGAGAAAATGAAAAAAGAAGGTATACATAGGCAGTATGAATTTTTGCCCATCCTCCATATTCAAATATAAGTATGGAGAAGCCTGTATAGTGCTTCATTTCGATACTTTTCCATATGAGGTGATGAAATTCATTATTCCATACCAAAATTATGGTTATTAAAGGGTCGAAAAATAGAAGAAGAATATTTCTCGGCGTGATATATTTTCTTTTGCCCACATATTGCAAAACAAAAATCAGCCATGCCACAGCTATTGGAGCAATTCCAAAATATTCAAATTTTGCCCAGAAAACTTTTTGTGCAAATCCATTGCTTTTAAGCTCAAAGGCATATCCAAATGACCAAATTGCTATGCAAACCATTATGAATGAGAGAGCCCATTTAGAGCGAGGAGCCCTATAAATTGAAAAAATTGCAAATATAATAGCAAGTGATGAGATTGAAAATAACAACCCATAAATAAATTGCATGGGTTTTAATTGAATGGAAATTTTAAGTGTTTCGAAAAATTCAGTATCTCCGCATGTTAGCCAAAATCATCATTGTTAGCATGGCTTTTGGCTAACAATGATTTGGAAAATCAGCAATTTTTATTATATGACATCACAAATCTGCTTAAAATCATA
>JAGGYX010000073.1 GCA_021162305.1 Thermoplasmata archaeon
AAATTTGGCTTTTTTTAATATGGAGGCACATCTTGCATGTGCATATTGTATGAATGGAGCAGATTCGCCTTCAAAATTCAGCGCATCATCCCATTTAAAAACAATGGCTTTGTCAGGGCTGACCTTTATTATATTGTATCTTATTGCTCCCGCTGCTATGGCAGTAGCTATTTTTATTGCCTTTTCTCCGGCCATTCCTCTTTTTTCCACTTCCCTCATTGCTCTTTCTCTTGCCTCCTCTATCAAATCATCGAGATACACAACTCTTCCCTTTCTTGTTGACATTCTCCCTTCTGGAAGGGATACAAATGCATAGAATATTGTTTCAGGAATTTTTTTACCCAGCAATTTCAAGGCAATTCCAACCTGCTTGGCTTCCAGTTTATGGTCTTCTCCAAGAACATTTATCATCATATCTGCTCTTTCTCCTTTCCATATGTGGTATGCAATGTCTCTCGCAGCATACAATGATGTGCCATTGCTTCTTGTAAGATAAAATTTTTTGCTCCTTCCATGCACATCAAACTCATCGAGACGGAGATATACTGCTCTGCCTTCTTTACCTGCATATGGTAAAGAAGAAAGTTTTTCTATAACATCATATACGCTTCCATCAATAACAAATTTTGATTCTTCGACAAATTCATCGATGGCGATGTTCAAATTTTTTAGACTCTGGAGAATTCCTTCCAATACAGGTTGATAAATTTCTTTTATTTCTTGCAGCAGGCTTTTATTCCCTTTTTCGCATTCCATTATAATATTTTCAATATCTTTCTTCACTTTTTCGTCTTCTTCCATCAATTTCATTGCTTTCTGGTAATATACAACATATTTATGGTCAGGCTTCTCCGCCTTGCTCTCGATATTTAAATTTTTTACGCCCCAGAAAAGAATTGCAACTTGTTTCCCCATGTCATCAACATAATATTGTGTAACGACATCATATCCTCCAAATTTAAGTATTCTCGCCATAGTATCGCCAATGATTGGATTTCTTGCTCTTCCAACATGCAATGGTCCATTTGGATTTGCAGATGTATGCTCAACTATAACTCTTATTCCATTGCTTTCATATGAACCAAATTTATCTTTAAGCCTCAGTATGCCTTTTATCGTTTCATTTGCAAGTTTTTGAGAGTTTATAAAAAAATTCACATATCCTTTTACTGCTTCAACTCTTTCAATATATTCTCCAGAGCCAATCTTTGCTGCTATTTCTTCTGCTATCTTTTCTGGACTTTGTTTCCATTCTTTTGCAAGAGAAAAACAGGGAAATGCCATGTCTGCTATCTCTTCTGGAGGAATTTCAAGCTTTACGTCTTTAATGAAAGACAGCTTTTCTTTAATCTCTTTTTCAAATGCTTCAAACGGATACATTAATGCTATAACAGTTGAGAATAAAAATATTAATGGTTTTGTATATGAAAATATGCACGAAATAGAAAGGCTTGGTCTATCGCCCTCGGAAAGGAAGAAAATTGAGTTAATGGGAATTAGAAGGCTTGAGCAAATTGCTCTTCTTAATTATGATGATTTGGGCATGTCTCCATCGAGGGCAAAATCAATAATAAAAAGAGCGAGAAAAATTGTAGCAAATGATAACATTCTTTCCATTGATGTTTCAGATGATGAGATAAAAATAAATTTAAAGAAGAAAAGCATGGCAGTTATAAAATCCATTCTGGATGTTCTGGGCGTGTATCAATATCCTGCCTCCGCCTCCATGGAGGAGGGTGATAATTTCATAATATTGAGAAAAATGAATAAAAACTTTGGTAAAATAGTTGAAGGGGCAAAAATAGAGAAGGAAATGGTGGAGGCAATAGAAAGAGACGAGGAAGAAGTATATGATGAAGATGTTCGGGAATTTGCCACGAAAAATGGCTTCAATGGTTTCTGGAAAAATCTTTTCAAATTTATTAGAGGAAATGAAATAATGAAGAAAGCAATCTCGGCATCTTTATTCTCAACTTTTGATGAGCCAGTTCACGCCCTCATTATAGGAGAGCCAGGCAGCAGCAAGACGCTTGCAAAAGAAATCATACTCCAGAACTTTTCAGAAGTTACATCAATAGGAGCAAATACAACGAGAGCTGGCTTGGTAATAAACCTTGCAACAGGGGAGCTTGGGGCGCTGGCTTATTCAAATGGGCGGGTTGTTGTGGTTGATGAGATGGATAAGATACCGCAGCAGGATGTTGAATATTGTTATGAATTGCTTTCAAATGGAAAGGGGAGTGTGCATTCTGCAAAGGTGCATGAAGAGATAGAGAGTCATTTCATAATGATTGCATTTGCAAATCCAAAAGGGGAGGTTTTTAGAAAGGACGCAATTTCCCAAATACCATTGCCTCCTCTCCTGATAAGTAGATTTGCCTTAATTGTTAAAACAGAAAATATCAGAAGAGAAGATAGAATCCAGTTATTTAAAGAAAAATTTTTTGGAATGGAAGAAAAGCGTTATGGTAAAATATATGATGCATGGGTGAAAATGGCAAGGAAATTCACGCCAAAGATAGAGGTGAAGGAGGAGGCCATAGAAAAATACATCAAAGATGTGGATAAAATTGTTGAGGAAAATTACAAAACAAATTTAAGAAGAGACCTGAGAATGGGAGATTATATGAGGCGTATTCCAATGGCTATAGCAAGAGCTGGATTTGAAAATATAACTGAAGAAATCTTAGAGGAAAGCAGCAACATAATATATGAATCAATAGAAAGCTGGAAGAGATAAAGGAAGATTATTCCACGTCTTCAAATCTTCCCTTTAGTTTCTCCATGACCTTCGGCAAGGTTGTATACTCCATTTCTTCCAATGGAAGGCGATGTGGCTCAAATGGACCATGGCGGCGCATGTAGTCCGCTATTTCCTGAGCTTTCTGGCGGGTATAGTCAAAGGCAGGGTCATCGAATAAATCCTCGCTACCTGTTATCATTCCATTTTTAACTTGGAAGCCAATTGCTATGACACGAGGAGGACCATCAAAACGGGTGCATTTTGCATTTTTGTTTGAAACAGGCATTATCGGCCCATTATGGCTGCCGCGCATCCACCCCGAAACGAGGTGCGGGAAGGCAAATGGCTCTAAAACCTCGCCCAGAGCAGGCAATCCAGACTGTGCTCTTACTGCCGCTACAGGGTCATCTTTGCCGATATACTCACCGGCTATCTGGAAAAGCTTTTCTGTTGAAATCACTGCAACAGGCTCATCTTCTGGAAGATTGCTGCGAGGATAAACACGCTTTATAACAAATCTTGATTTTGCTCCAATTAAGGCAAGCAAATCATACATTTCTTCTGGAGCATTGAGGAAGACGCGCTTATGCTCCTTTATATCCCATACCTCGAATTTAAAGCCTGAATGGAGCTTTGGGTCTATTATCAACCCTGCTGTATTAAATGGGTCTGCAAAAATTTTGTATATTGGCAAGTTAAAGGCTCCCGGCTCTGTTTTATCCATCATGAAAGCAACGATGGGCTCACTTTTCCTTTCGGTGAATTCCATTTCCGCTATGCCCGGGCCAAGACCACGAACATTTCCAGAGAAAGCATCTTTGAGTAAATCCTGGCCAGCTCCATAAAAGCCAAGCTGTTTTGCAAGCTCGCTTGCTTCTTTAAAAACATTCCACGCAAGTCCATGCACTTCCTCGCTATTCTCTCCTTTATCATGTGTCATTATTAGTTCGAGGTCATCGCCACAATTTGTAACAAAAAAGTCCTTTATTATTCCTTGCTCCTTTGCTTCTTTTAATTTTTTTCTTGCAAGCTCTATTAATTTTTCATTGACTTTTGAATGCCCTGGGCAGCCTCCAACATCTGCCTTTATAATGCTAAATGTCGTTTTCATAGACAGGTATATAAAATTTCCTTAAAAACTTTTGGTTCTGTCGCATTTGTGGTTGATAGAAGATAATGGCGAAAGGCGGTTGGTAAGAAATAATGCTGTCCAACCATTGTATTGACATGACTATTGAATAAAGCAATAAACTTTATATATTCCATCAAAATTTGATTATGCGTGGTAAAATGTCAGACAATATTTACTCCATGGTTATATCTTCCTTAAATAGTTCTATTGACAATAATAAAATTAG